>DASSQJ010000049.1:0-8599 GCA_035702545.1 Phycicoccus sp. | reverse complement strand
GGCGCGCGGGAGGGCGCAGTGACGCGAGCCCGATGAGCCCGAGGACGGCGATGAGTCCCAGGGAGACGAACGGCGGCAACCGGGGCGGAGCCCAGGCGAGGAGAGCGACGGCCCCGAGGACGAAGTCGGGCGTGCGCGTCGGCTGGTGCGCCGGGTCGACGAGGGCGGGGTCGGCGCCGGGACGGACCGGCACGTCGGGCTCGGCACCCGCACCCGACGGTCGAACGCTCAGGTCCGCCACGGCGTCACGGCTCCTCGCAGGTCATCGGCCCGGTGTTCGGTCTCCGGGCCGACCCCGGTCCGGCCCCGTCATGCTAGCAACGGCGGGGGCGCCGCCCCGGGGGATCGGTCGATCCCGGATCAGGCGCGGACCAGCCGGACCGCGAGGTCCCCGTAGAGGGTCTCGATGTCCTCGGCCCGCCGGCGGACGCCCGGGGTGTACCAGCGGGCGACGTCGATGGCCATCGACAGCAGGGCGAGGGCGGTGCCCCCGACGTCGTCGACGGCGAACTCGCCGCTCTCGACCCCGTCGCGCAGCACGCCGGCGACGACCTGGTCGATCTCCTTGCGCAGGGCGAGGACGACGTCGCGGTGCTCGGGGCTGAGGTGGCGGAACTCGAACTGGACGATCCGCCCGAGCTGGTGGTGCTCGGCGTGCCAGCGGGAGAAGCCGCCGACGATCGAGCGCAGCGCCTCGGTCGGGGTGGACGCCGCGTCCGCCGCGTCGACGAGCAGGTCCCGGGCGCGGGCGTGGCCCCGCCGGCTCAGCTCGAAGAGCAGGACCTCCTTGGAGGCGAAGTGCACGTAGACGCCGGCGGGGGACAGGCCCGCGCGGGAGGCGATGTCGCGGGTCGTCGTCGCCGGGAAACCGTGCTCGGCGAACGCGTCGGCGGCGGCGAGCATGATGCGGACCGCGGTGTCGGTGACCTCGCCGACGCGCTCCTGACGACCCCCGTCCGGCGCGAGGGCGGCGAGGACGTCGGTCTCGCTCAAGGGGGCGCTGGGCACGGTTGACAGCATGCCGCATCGCGGCGAGACTAAGCAAGCGCTTAGTCAACGCGTCGTGCCGTAACCCGTCGCCGTCAGCCCGCCCTGGAGGAGCCGCCATGCCCCGCAACATCTACGGTCCCGAGCACGAGGACTTCCGCTCCTCGGTCAAGGAGTTCGTGGAGCGCACCCTCAAGCCGCGCGCCGAGCAGATGCTCGAGGTCCACTCGATCGACCGCGATATCTGGAAGGAGGCCGGCTCCCAGGGGCTGTTCGGCCTCGACATCCCCGAGGAGTTCGGCGGCATGGGAGCCGACGACTACCGCTTCAACGCGGTCGCCGCCGAGGTGCTCAACGGTTTCAACGCCGCGGTCGGCTCGTGCTTCGGCATCCACAGCGACGTCTGCCCGCCGTACATCGTCGACCTCGGCACCCAGGAGCAGAAGGAGCGCTGGCTACCGGCGATGGCCGCCGGCGAGAAGATCTGCGCCATCGCCATGACCGAGCCCGGAGGCGGCTCCGACCTCGCGGCTCTGAAGACCACCGCGGTGCGCGACGGCGACGCGTGGGTGCTCAATGGCAGCAAGACGTTCATCACCAACGGCTACCAGGCCGACCTCGTCATCGTCGCGGCCCGCACCGACCCGACCAAGGGCGCGAAGGGCATCACGCTGTTCATGGTCGAGGACGGCATGGAGGGCTTCACCCGTGGTCGCAAGCTCGACAAGGTCGGGCAGGAGGAGAGCGACACCGCCGAGCTGTTCTTCCAGGACGTGCGGGTGCCGGACACCAACCGGATCGGCGACGAGGGCATGGGCTTCATCGCGATGATGCAGCGCCTGCCCCAGGAGCGCGTCGGCGCCGCCTGCGCCAACGTCGCGCACGCGAAGCAGATCCTGTTCGAGACCATCGAGTACACCAAGGAGCGCAAGGCGTTCGGCCAGCCGATCGGCTCGTTCCAGCACAACAAGTTCAAGATCGCCGAGCTCGTCACGGCCATCGAGGTCGCCGAGGCCTACGTCGACGACTGCATCGAGGCGCACGCCGAGGGCCGCCTGTCGGCCGTCGATGCCGCGAAGGCCAAGTGGTGGAGCGCCCAGGTGCAGAACGACGTCCTCGACGAGTGCGTCCAGCTCCACGGCGGCTACGGGTTCATGAACGAGTACCGGGTGGCCCGCGCCTGGCGCGACGCCCGCGTCACGAAGATCTGGGCCGGCTCGAACGAGATCATGAAGGAGCTCATCGGCCGGGACCTCGGCCTCTGACGGTGGAGGGCCGCCGGTGACCCCACCTGGAGCGGGTGCTCTGCCGGGATGGGTCCGGGCCGTGCTCGCGGCCCCCAACCGGCTCTACGACGCCGGGCTCGGACGGGTCCTCGGCACCCGGTTCCTCCGGCTGACCCACACCGGGCGACGGTCGGGACGCGAGTACCGCGTCGTCCTCGAGGTCGTCGACCACGACCGGGACTCCGGGGCGGTGACGGTCGTCTCCGGCTTCGGCGGCGGCGCGGACTGGTTCCGGAACGTGACGGCCGGCGCCCCGGCGTGGGTCGACCTCGGCCGCGGGGCCCGGGCGGCCGACCACGAGGTGCTCGGGGCCGACGAGGCGGAGCAGGTGCTCGCCGCCTACGAGCGGCGCAACCGCCTCGCCACGCCGGTGCTGCGGCGCGCGCTCTCCGCCCTCGTCGGCTGGAGGTACCGGGGCACCGCGGCGGACCGGCGGCGACTCGTCGAGCAGCTGCCGGTCGTCCGCTTCACGCCGGCGCGATGATGCACCGGCCCGAAGGCTCCGGGTGCCGGCCGCTCACCCCGAGTGCACGACGTCCTGCTGCGCGGCTCTGGTCCCCCGTCGGTTCTGCTCCAGCAGCACCCCGGCGACGATGAGCGACTGCGCCGCGACGTAGGTCGCCATCACCCAGAACCCCTGGGCCGGGAGGCCGAACCCCGGCACGAAGACGTCGAGGGCGATGAGCCCGTCGGAGACGAGGAAGAGCGCCCCACCGACGGCGGTGGCGCGGTTGACGCCGGTGGACAGCACGGCCATGGCGCCGAGGCAGGCGCCGTAGACGAGGACGGGGACGAGCAGGCCGCCGGCGCCGGGCACGCACGCGGCGACGAGCCCGATGACGGCCGCGGCGTAGGCGAGGAGGAGGGGGCGCCGCACGTGCAGCACGCTCGCGGCCCGGTAGGGGAGGAACGCCTTGATGTAGGCGAGCTGCGCGAGGAGGAAGAAGCCGACCATCACGAGGAAGGCGGCGTCACCCCCGACGAGCTTGGGCGCGGTGTCGCCGAGCCACGACAGGCCCAGCGCGACGAGGGTGAGGGCGACGAGGCGGCTGCGCGGGGAGGACGTCTCGAGCCAGAGGGCGCCGGCGAGCAGCGGCATCAAGAGGGCCTGGGTGACGTCGGCGAGGCCCCCGGCGTCCGCCAGCTGTGCGACGAGGTGGACGACGGTGACGACGGCGAGCGCGACGACGAGCGCCCGCGCGGCGGGACGACGGGGGAGCACGGCGCGACCTCAGTCGAGCGGGCCACCGGCCACGTAGACGACCTGGCCGCTGACGAAGCCGGCCTCCTCCGAGACGAGGAAGGCGATCGTCGCGGCGATGTCCTCCGGCTGCCCGATCCGCCCGACCGGGATCTGGGCCGCCGAGTGGGCGATGAAGTCCTCGAACGAGACCCGCATCCGCTCGGCCGTGGCCCGGGTCATCTCCGTCTCGACGAAGCCGGGCGCGACCGCGTTCGCCGTGACCCCGAACTTGCCGAGCTCGATGGCGAGGGTCTTGGTGAAGCCCTGGAGCCCGGCCTTGGCCGCCGAGTAGTTCGCCTGGCCGCGGTTGCCCTGCGCCGAGGACGAGGAGAGGTTGACGATCCGTCCGTAGCGCTGCTCGGTCATGTGCGCCTGGCAGGCGCGGGTCATGAGGAAGGCGCCCCTGAGGTGGACGGCCATCACCGCGTCCCAGTCGTCCTCGGTCATCTTGAAGAGGAGGTTGTCGCGGATGATGCCGGCGTTGTTGACGAGGACCACGGGGGGTCCGAGCTCGTCGGCGACGCGGGCGACGCCCGCCTCCACGCGTGCGGCGTCGGTGACGTCGACGCCCACGCCGACCGCCAGCCCCCCGGCGTCCCGGATCCGCGACGCGACAACCTCGCACGCCGACTCGTCGAGGTCGAAGACCCCGACGGCGAACCCGTCCCGGGCCAGCCGCTCGGCGGTGGCGGCGCCGATGCCGCGGGCGGCTCCGGTGACGATGGCGACGCGTGGGCTGGACATGGGTCCTCCGGTTCTTCTCGGCAGCCGGCCGCACCGGCCCGACACCCCGACCCTATCGATGCCGGCTCGCGACGCGGCCGGTCCACGGTTTTCCACTCGGCCCCTCGTGCCCGGTAGGTTGAGCCTCCACGCGGGGGCCCCCGGGGCTCCGCGTGTCGCCAGCAGCGTCGCTGGACCGCGGTGACACACACGGAAGGCAACCAGTGGAGATCTGGCCTGGAACGGCGTACCCCCTCGGCGCCACGTACGACGGGACGGGGGTGAACTTCGCCCTGTTCAGCGAGGTGGCCGAGCGCGTCGAGCTCTGCCTCGTCGACGACGAGGGCGCCGAGACCCGGATCGACATGCCCGAGGTCGACGGCTTCGTCTGGCACGGCTACCTCCCCGGCGTGCAGCCGGGGCAGCGCTACGGCTACCGGGTCCACGGGCCCTACGACCCCGCCAACGGCCACCGCTGCGACCCGAGCAAGCTCCTCCTCGACCCGTACGCCAAGGCAGTCCAGGGGCAGATCGAGAACGACCCCGCCCTGTTCTCCTACGACTTCGAGGACCCGACGAAGCGCAACACCGAGGACAGCCTCGGCAAGACGATGCTCGCCGTCGTCACCAACCCGTACTTCGACTGGGGACACGACCGCCCGCCACGCCACGAGTACCACGAGAGCGTCATCTACGAGGCCCACGTCAAGGGCCTGACGATGACCCACCCCGGAATCCCGGAGGAGATCCGCGGCACGTACGCCGCGCTGGCCCACCCGGCGATCATCGACCACCTCACCCGGCTCGGCGTGACGGCCATCGAGCTCATGCCCGTCCACCAGTTCGTCCAGGACACCTCGCTGCAGGACAGGGGGCTCTCCAACTACTGGGGCTACAACACCATCGGCTTCCTCGCGCCGCACAACGCGTACGCGCGCTCCGACCGCGGCGAGCAGGTCACCGAGTTCAAGGCGATGGTCAAGGCCCTCCACGACGCGGACATCGAGGTCATCCTCGACGTCGTCTACAACCACACGGCCGAGGGCAACGAGATGGGCCCGACGATCTGCTTCCGCGGCATCGACAACGCCTCGTACTACCGCCTCGTCGACGACAACAAGGCGCACTACTACGACACGACGGGCACGGGGAACAGCCTCCTCATGCGCCACCCGCACGTGCTCCAGCTCATCATGGACTCGCTGCGCTACTGGGTCACCGAGATGCACGTCGACGGCTTCCGCTTCGACCTGGCCGCGACCCTGGCCCGCCAGTTCCACGAGGTCGACAAGCTGTCGGCCTTCTTCGACCTCATCCAGCAGGACCCGGTGATCTCCCAGGTCAAGCTGATCGCCGAACCGTGGGACGTCGGGGACGGCGGGTCCCAGGTCGGAGGCTTCCCGCCGCTGTGGACCGAGTGGAACGGCAAGTACCGCGACACCGTCCGCGACTTCTGGCGGGGCGAGCCGAGCACCCTCGGCGAGTTCGCCTCGCGGATCACCGGGTCGAGCGACCTCTACGAGCACAGCGGCCGCAAGCCGTTCGCGTCGATCAACTTCGTCACCGCCCACGACGGCTTCACCCTGCGGGACCTGGTGTCCTACAACGAGAAGCACAACGAGGCCAACGGCGAGGGCGGTCGTGACGGCGAGTCGCACAACCGGTCGTGGAACTGCGGGGCCGAGGGCCCGACCGACGACGTGGAGGTCATCACCCTCCGGCTGCGCCAGCAGCGCAACTTCCTCACCACCCTGCTGCTCAGCCAGGGGGTGCCGATGATCGCCCACGGTGACGAGATCGGGCGCACCCAGGGCGGCAACAACAACGTCTACTGCCAGGACAACGAGATCTCGTGGGTCGACTGGGACCTCGACGAGGACCAGAACCGGCTCTTCGCCTTCACCGCCGTCGTCGCCAAGCTGCGGAGCGAGCACGCGGTGTTCCGCCGCCGGCGGTTCTTCGCGGGCAGCGCCGACCACGGCGGGCAGTCCGAGAACGGCGACATCGAGTGGCTCCAGCCGTCGGGGCAGCCGATGGGGGAGCGGGACTGGTCAGACGTCGCCGCCCGGATGATGACCGTCTTCCTCAACGGGGAGGCCATCCCGAGCCCGGACAGCCGCGGCCGCCGCGTCCTCGACGACGACTTCCTCGTCATGTTCAACGCCGACGCCGAGGCGCACGCGTTCACGCTCCCCGGGGCCGACTACGGCGAGCGCTGGTGCATCGAGGTCGACACGTCCGCCGAGGTCGTCGACCCCGCCTGGCACGAGGCCGGGGGCACGATCACCGTCGAGGGTCGCTCCGTCGTCGTCCTCCGCAGCCCGCGCCAGGCCCCCACCGTTCCCGCAGGAGCGGCGACCACGACCCGGGTGTGATGGCGGTGAGCACCCATCGCCCCGACCCCGGCCGCGTCGTCCCGACGGGGACCTACCGGCTCCAGGTCCACGGTGGGTTCGGCTTCGACGCCGCGGCGACGCAGGTGCCGTACCTCGCCTCGCTCGGGGTCTCGCACGTCTACCTCTCGCCGGTCCTCCAGGCGGCGCCGGGGTCGACGCACGGGTACGACGTCCTCGACCACACGCGGATCAACGAGGAGGCCGGCGGCCGCGAGGCCTTCGACCGCCTCGTCGCAGCGTGCCGCGAGGCCGGCCTCGGCGTCGTCGTCGACGTCGTGCCCAACCACATGGCCGTCCCCGAGCCCGCGCACCTCAACGCGCCGTTCTGGTCGCTGCTGCGAGAGGGCCGGCGCTCGCCCTACGCGGGCTGGTTCGACGTCGACTGGGACGCCGAGGACGACCGCCTCCTCATGCCGGTGCTCGGCAGCTCGCTGGACCAGGTCCTGCGCGGCGGCGAGCTGACGGTCGGCGACGACGGCGGGCCCACCGGTGCCGAGCCCGTGCTGCGCTACTACCGCCACGAGTTCCCCGTCGCGCCCGGGACCGAGGAGCTGCCCCTGGCGGAGCTCGTCGAGGCGCAGGCCTACCGGCTCTCGAGCTGGCGGGAGGCCGCAGAGGCGCTGAACTACCGCCGGTTCTTCGACGTCACCTCGCTCGTCGCGGTGCGTGTCGAGGACCCCGTCGTCTTCATGGCGACGCACGCCCTGCTCCTCGCCCTCCAGGGCCACGGCGAGGTCGACGGGTTCCGCATCGACCACCCCGACGGGCTCGCCGACCCTGCCGGGTACCTCGAGCGCCTCGCCGAGGCGACCGGCGGTGCGTGGGTCGTCGTCGAGAAGATCCTCGAGGGGGAGGAGCGGCTGCCGGAGGACTGGCGGTGCTCCGGGACCACGGGGTACGACGCCCTGCTGCGCGTCCAGCAGGTCCTCACCCCGCCCGACCCGACCGGCACCCTCGACCGGCTGTGGGCCGACGTCGCCCCCGAGCTCGCCTCGCTCGACGACGTCGTCGTGGCGAGCAAACGGCTCGTCCTCGACGACGTGCAGGCGGCCGAGGTCGACCGGCTCATGCGCCTGGTCCGGCGGGTCCTCCCGGGGGAGGACGCCGGCGCCCTCCGACGCGCCCTCGAGGCGCTCCTCGTCGCGATGGACCGCTACCGGGCCTACGTCGTCCCGGGGCGCGGGGTGGACCCCGAGCAGGCAGCGGTCGTCGACCGGGCCGCCGAGCGGGCGCGCGGGCTCCTCGCGCCGAGCGACCACGACGCGCTCGACGTCGTCGTCGCCCTCGTCCTCGGCCGCGAGCTGCCGCAGGCCCACCTCGACACCGGCCCCCTCGCCGACGACTTCCGGGTGCGCTTCCAGCAGACCTGCGGCCCGGTCATGGCCAAGGGGATCGAGGACACCGCCTTCTACCGGTGGTTCCGCCTCGCCGGGGCCAACGAGGTCGGTGGCGACCCGCAGCACCTGTCCATCGGCGCCCCGGAGTTCCACGCGTGGTGCGCGACCCTCCAGGCGACCTGGCCGACGACCATGACGACGCTGACCACCCACGACACGAAGCGGTCCGAGGACACCCGGGCCCGGCTCATGGTCCTCGCCGAGGACGCGACGGGCTGGGCGGAGTGGCTGGAGCGCGCCCGGGAGCTCGCGGCCCCGCACCGGACCGAACGGGTCGACCCCCCGACCGAGTACCTCGTCTGGCAGACCCTCGTCGGCACCTGGCCGATCACCGGCGGTCGGCTCGAGCAGTACCTCCTCAAGGCGGCCCGTGAGGCGAAGCTGCACACCGGGTGGATCGACGGCGACACGGGGTACGAGGAGGAGGTGACCGCCTTCGCCCGCGCCCTCGGCCGTGACCCCGCCGTCCACCAGCACCTCGAGGAGTGGACCGGACCGCACGAACCCTCCGTCCGCGCGAACATCCTCGGCCAGAAGCTCGTCCAGCTGACGATGCCCGGCGTTCCC
>DASSQJ010000048.1:0-2752 GCA_035702545.1 Phycicoccus sp. | reverse complement strand
CGGACAGCGTGTCGGTGGACCGCGAGCCCAGGACCGGCTCGACGTCCACCCCGCCGCGAACCGCGAGGTACGTCCGGAGCCCGCGGGCCGGCGTCCCCAGGCGCAGCTCGCTGCGGTCAGGGACCTCGACGACCGACGCGTGAGGTACCGGCCGTCCGTCGACGGTCGCCGGAGCCACGGCCCCGGTGAGCGCCACCGTCACCCGGCCCTCTGCGCGGACGACCAGGCCGCCGAGCAGCACCTCGAGGGACGCCCGGGGCTCCGTGTGGCCCACGAGGCGGTTGCCGAGGAGGTACGCGCCCCGGTCCGCCGCACCAGAGCGCCCCACGCCGACGGCCGCGAGGCCCGTCCGGCCCAGGTCCTGGACGAGCGCCAGCGCCCCTGTGGCCAGGACGTGGAGCCCTCGGCCGGTCATCAGCCGTCACCCGCGACGAAGCGAACGGTGGCCCCGGGGCGCAGGATCGCGGGCGGGTCCCGGTCGGGGTCCCAGAGGACGACGTCCGTGCGCCCGAGGAGACGCCAGCCGCCGGGGGAGGACCGCGGGTAGACGCCCGAGAAGTCGCCGGCGAGCCCCACGGAGCCGGCCGGCACCGACGACCGGGGGGAGTCGAGTCGAGGCACCCGGAGGCGGGGATCGCCACCGACGAGGTAGGCGAAGCCCGGCGCGAAGCCCCCGAACGCGACCCGCCACGTCGTCCCGGTGTGAGCGCGCACCACCTCCTCCTCGTCGAGGCCGGTCATGCGCGCGATGTCCCCGAGGTCCGGCCCGTCGTAGCGGACGACGACCTCGACGACGTCGACGACCTCCCCGCCGGTCTCCAGCCCCGCGACCGCACCAGCCCGACCGCCGGCCTCGGCCCCAGGGGCCGGCCGCAACCCCGCGGCCACCTCCCGGACCGCTGCCGCCAGCCTGACCAGGTCCCCGCCCTCGCTGACGACGAGGATGGTCCGGGCCGCCGGGACGAGGTCGACGACCGTGTCCCACGGCGGACCACCGCCGCGAGCCAGCCGCCGCAGGGCCGCGTCGAGGACCAGGACGCTCGAGAGGTCGGCGACCTCGACGAGCACGGCCGAGGGGCCCGCCGGGAGCACCTCGACGGCCAGCCGGCGGGACGGCGTCACGACCCCACGAAGGCCGCGACCCGGACCCCGGCCCGCTCCAGGGCGGCCCGCGCCTCCCGGGCCATCGCGACCGACCCCGGGGTGTCCCCGTGGGTGCACACCGTCCGTGCGGGGACGGCGACGAGCCCGCCGTCCGCAGCGACCACCACCCCTTCCAGCACCATCCGGACGACCCGCTCGGTCACGGCCTCGACGTCCTCGAGGACGGCCCCCGGCTCGGAGCGGGGGACCAGTCCGCCGTCGGCGCGGTACCCCCGGTCGGCGAACCCCTCCGCGACCGTCGCGAGGCCCTCCTCCTCGGCCACCCGCAGGAGGACCGACCCCGGCAGGCCGACCACGGGGAGCGCCGGGTCGTACACGCGCACTGCCGCGACGACCGCACGCGCCTGCACCTCGTCGACGGCCACCCGGTTGTAGAGCGCACCGTGCGGCTTGACGTACGCGACCCGGGTGCCCGCCGGTCGGCACATCGCCTCGAGCGCACCCAGCTGGTAGAGGACCTCGGCCTCGAGGTCTCCCGGCGCCATGTCCATGTGCCGGCGGCCGAACCCGGCGAGGTCGTTGTACCCGACCTGGGCCCCGACGACGACCCCGCGCTCGGCGGCCGCGGCGACCGTGCGCCGCAGCGTCGGCGGGTCGCCGGCGTGGAAGCCGCACGCGACGTTGGCACTGGTGACGATGTCGAGCATCGCCTCGTCGTCGCCGAGCACCCACGTGCCGAACGACTCGCCGAGGTCGGCGTTGAGGTCGATGACCATCGTCACGGGAGTGACGGTACCCGCGGCCCGCGCCCCGGCGCCCCTCGCGGACGCGGACGAGCCCGCCACCCCGGTGGGGGCGGCGGGCTCGTGCGACGACCGGTCGGTCAGCCGATGACGGTGATGTTGGCCGCCTGCGGGCCCTTCGCGCCGGCCTGGGTCTCGTACTCGACCTTGGCGTTCTCCTCGAGGGAGCGGTAGCCGTTCCCGTTGATCGCGGAGAAGTGGGCGAAGACGTCGGCGGAGCCGTCGTCGGGGGCGATGAAGCCGAAGCCCTTCTCGGCGTTGAACCACTTCACGGTGCCAGTAGCCATGTGATGCACTGCTTTCTGAGAGAGGGACCGACCCGCGTGTTCGGGGGCCCCGGGTGTTGGTGATGCCTGGTGTACCTCTGCTCAGAAACTGCACGGCCCCGGCGGGACCGTCGACAACCACTGCAACAACGGACAGCTCAACAACGTGACAAGCCTACCGGTCCGCGGGGACCTCGTTGACCAAGGGTGCATGCCGGGCCGGTGGACGGGGCCCGTAGCCTTGCGCCGTGACAACGACCACGGATGCCCCGCCGGCCCCAGCGTCGCCGGCGTGACCGGCGTGCCCCGGTCCCCGCACCCCCTCGCGGGGGCGTCCTACGCAGAGCTGACCACCTTCCGGCGCACCGGCGCCGGCGTCCCGACCCCGGTGTGGATCTCCCCGGCGGTCGACGGGACCGACCGGCTCGTCGTCATCAGCGTCGACGACACGGGCAAGACGAAGCGGCTCGCGCACACCTCGCGTGTCGAGCTGCGCGCGTGCGATGTCCGGGGGCGGGTGAGGGACGGCGCCCCCACCTACCGTGGCGAGGCCGTCGTCGTCCGCGACGCCGCGGGGGT
>DASSQJ010000047.1:0-3319 GCA_035702545.1 Phycicoccus sp. | reverse complement strand
CCTCGGGGTCGGTGGCCTGCCGGGTGAGTCCGAGGATGCCGAGGACGAGCGCGGGGATGACGAAGACCCCGGCACAGAAGAGGACGGCGACCCCGGACAGGATCGTGAGGACGAGCGCGCTGACGTTGTTCGGGGGGCGGTAGCCCTCAGGGGCGCTCGTGTAGGGGCCGGGTGGGTAGGGGCCGGAGGCGTACGAGCCCGGCGGTAGGGCGGCCGGCGGGGTGTAGGGCACCGGGGGGTACCCCTGGCCCGGTGCCGGCTGTCCCGACGCCGGCTGCTGCTGCGGGTACGGCTGCCCGGCGGACGGGTGCTCCCAGGAAGGTCCGGTGCCGGCGGCCGATGACCCGGGGACGTCCTCGGGGCGCGCGTCGCCCGGGCTGCCGTCGCTGCTGCTCATCCCGCCATCCTCCTGTCGGTCGGCCACGGTCCTGGCCTCGCCGCCGCCGAGGCTACCGGCGCCGGTGCTCGCCGCGCTGGCGGGGAAGGTGTCAGGATCGTCGCGTGAGACTCCCGCTACCGCAGGTCGAGCCCGACGACTCCCTCCCCCGGCAGGTCACGGTCTACGAGGTGGGACCTCGCGACGGCCTGCAGAACGAGTCCGCCGTCGTCGCCGCCGAGGTCAAGGCGGAGTTCGTCCGCCGTCTCGCCGCGGCGGGCCTCGGGACGATCGAGACGACGTCCTTCGTCGACCCCCGGTGGGTGCCACAGCTCGCCGACGCCGAGGAGGTCCTCGGCCTGCTCGCCGACGACGGGCGCGGGCCGGGCCGCCCGGTCCTCGTCCCGAACCTCCGGGGGCTCGAGCGCGCCCTGGCGGCGGGTGTCGGTGCGGTCGCCGTGTTCGGGAGCGCCACCGAGACCTTCGCGCGGAAGAACCTCAACCGCTCCGTCGCGGAGTCGCTGGAGATGTTCGCGCCGGTCGTCGAGCGGGCCCGTGCGGAGGGGCTGTGGGTGCGCGGGTACGTCTCCATGTGCTTCGGGGACCCGTGGGAGGGGCCGGTGCCGGTGGCCCAGGTCGTCGATGTCTGCGGGCGGCTCATGGACCTCGGCTGCGACCAGCTCTCCCTCGGCGACACCATCGGCGTCGGGACGACGGGCCACGTCCACCGCCTGCTCGAGGAGCTGGGCCGCGCCGGCATCGGGCCGGACCGGGTGGGGGTCCACTTCCACGACACCTACGGCCAGGCCCTGGCCAACACCCTGGCCGCGCTGCGCGACGGGGTGGCCGTCGTCGACGCCTCCACCGGCGGCCTCGGGGGATGCCCGTACGCCAAGTCCGCCACGGGGAACCTCGCGACCGAGGACCTCGTCTGGGCGCTCGAGGGAGCCGGCGTCGAGACGGGAATCGACGTGGACTCCCTCGTCGCCACGAGCACGTGGATGGCCGGGCACCTCGGCCGGCCGTCACCCTCACGGGTCGTCCGGGCGCTCTCCGGGGGGTGACCTGCCGCAGGTCGCCGGGCAGAGGAGGCCCTGCTCGAGCATGCCCGAGGACTGTGACTTCGGTGTGAATCCGCTGACCAAGCGGCCGCGGACCGCATCCGCGAGGGATCATGAGGCATGACCGACCGACCGCAGACCCCGCCGCCGGACCCCACGGAGCCACTGCCCCCGACGGGTGCGGCGCCGCCGCCGTCCGCGCAGCCCCCGGCTGGGTGGACCGCCGGACCTGGTGCCGCGGGTGCTCCGAGCGGTCCCGGCCAGCCACCGTACGGCGCGTGGGCGCCGGCCGCTCCGGCCCGACAGCCGTCCTCGGCTCGCCGGCTGTGGGGCGAGGCGACCGCGACGACGGGCAGCCGGGTCGCCCTGGCGGTGGCGGCCGTGCTCGGGGTCGTCGTCCTGCTCCTCGGGGTCGGGCTCGTGGGCTCCTTCGTCGTCCACCGGATGGACCGGGTGAGCCTGGCCGACCAGGCCGGCCCGTGGGGCGACGGTCGGGGCCCGATGCGCGGTGGCGACACCCCGAACGGCAACAACGGCCGCGGCAACGGCCACGGCAACGGCCGGATGCCGGGGATGGGCCCGGGCTGGGACGAGGGCCGGGGTCCTGGTCAGGGTCAGGGACCCGGGCAGGGTCAGGGCCGTGGTCAAGGCCAGGGTCAGGGCCAGGGGCTCGGCGGGCTCGGCGCCGGTGGCCTGGGTGGCCTCGGCGCCCTGCTGCACGGCGAGTTCACGACGACCGTCACGGGCAGCCCCACCGTCATGGTGTTCCAGACCGGCGAGGTGACCGCCTACACCGCCGGCAAGAGCCTGAGCGTGAAGAGCACGGACGGCTTCCAGGCGACCTACGTCCTCGACGCCTCGACGACGACCCGGGGCGCGGCCACCCTCGCGACCGGGTCCCAGGTGCGGGTCGTCGCGGCCAAGGAGGGGATGAAGGCGGTGCTCGTCATGGCGGCGGGCACGACGACGAGCTGAGCCGAGCGGCCACACCGGGCACCACGCCGGTGGCCTGTCATCCGGCCCGGTCGTCTCGCTACGAGCGGCCAGTCCGGGCAGGCTCGGGCTCGGGTTCGGGCTCAAGCACCCCGTTGACCCGCGGGCTCAGCTCGCGCTCGAGGGCGAGGGCGAGGACGGCGACGACGGCGAGCCCGCCGATGATCACCCCGATGAAAACCCCACCGAGCCGGTGGGCGAGCAGCCAGCCGGCGATGACCGGTGCGGTGATGGCCCCGACCTGGAACGCGGCGGCGGACACCGCGTTGTAGCGCCCGCGGTCGCGGTCCCCCGCGAGGTCGTTGACGATCGCGGGGACGGTCGGCTGGAGCATCGTCTCGCCGAGCCCGAAGAGGATGTGGAAGACGATGACCCCCGCGGCGGCGAGGAGGGTGCCAGCGACTACCCCGGTCATCCCGAGCACCGCCCAGGCCGCCGCCCACAGGACGACGAGGCCGAGGAAGACCCGGGTGCGGCGCCTGCCGTCGATGAGGCGCAGGACGAGGAACTGCAGCCCGACGATCACCGCGGTGTTCGCCGCGAAGGCCAGGCCGATGGTGCGGGTCGACACCTCGCTGACCTGGCGAGCGAACGCGGGGAAGCCGGCCTCCATCTGCCCGTAGCCGACGAAGCTCGCGAGGAAGGTGAGCGCGGTGATCCACAGGACCGCAGGGCGCCGGATGATCGCCAGGTAGCTGGCGCCGGCCGCCTCGCCCGATGGCGCCGCCGGCGGGCGACCCGCGACGGAGCGCAGCGGCCCGAGCAGCAGCCCGATCGGGACGAGGACGCACGCCGCGTCGGCGAGGAAGATCGCGGTGAAGGTCCAGGGCCGTGAGACGTCGGTGAGGAACCCACTGACCACCCCGCCGAGCCCGATCCCGAGGTTGAC
>DASSQJ010000046.1:0-4963 GCA_035702545.1 Phycicoccus sp. | reverse complement strand
CCCTGCCGGCGTGGGTGACGACCCCGTCGGCGACGGCGAGCACCCGGGAGCCGGGTCCGGCCCGCAGGTCGATGCCGCGGTGTCCGGGGCCGTAGGGGCCGAGCGGGGCGACGAAGCGGCGGAGCAGGTCGGGCCTGGGCGCCAGTGGCCAGCGCCATCGCGGCTCCACGCGCGCGTCCACGGGCGCGCGCACCCCCGGCGTGGCCGCCGCCCGGTCGCTCCGGGCCCAGCCACCCGCGGCACCCGCGAGACCCGGCGCCGAGGTCGGTGAGCCGCCACCACCGCCTCCCGCCACGCTGAGCAGGAGGAGCGGCCCGGCGAGGACGCCGAGGACCGCCCGGGGCGGTGTCGAGGTGACCATCCAGGCAGCCTGCGACCACCGCCCGGCGGGCACCACCCGCCCGGGTGGACCTGTGGACGACCACGGACGATCGCCGCCCTGTGGACGGCCGGGAGGTCGCCGACGACCCGGTCAGCCCCGCAGTGCCGTCAGGCGTCGGCAGGCCTCGTCGAGGACCTCCTCGCGCTTGCAGAAGGCGAAGCGGACGAGGGTCCGGGCCGCGTCGGGGTCGTCGTGGAACACCGACACCGGGACGCCGACCACGCCGGCACGCACCGGCAGCTCGTGGCAGAAGGCCAGCGCGTCCACCGCGCCCAGCGGTGCGGCGTCGGCGACGACGAAGTAGCCGCCGCGGGGGAGCGACACGCTCAGGCCGGCACGGGTCAGCCCCTCGACGAGCCGGTCGCGACGGTCCCGCAGCGTCCCCGCCATCCCGGCGAAGACGGCATCGGGCAGTCCCAAGCCGGTGGCGACGGCGGGCTGGAACGGCCCCGACCCGACGTAGGTGAGGAACTGCTTGACCGCCCTGACTGCGGCGACCGCCTCGGCCGGGCCGCTCACCCAGCCGACCTTCCATCCCGTGGCGGAGAACGTCTTCCCCGCGGACGAGATCGTCAGGGTCCGCTCCCACATCCCCGGCAGCGTGGCGACGGGGACGTGGCGGGCACCGTCGAAGGTCAGGTGCTCGTAGACCTCGTCGGTGACCACCCACGCGTCGTGCTCGACGGCCAGGCGGCAGACCAGCTCGAGCTCCTCCCGGGTGAAGACCTTGCCGGTCGGGTTGTGCGGGGTGTTGAGGAGCACGAGCCGGGTGCGCTGCGAGAACGCGGCCCGGAAAGACTCCTCGTCGACGGCGAAGTCGGGGAACCGGAGCACCGAGGTGCGGCGGACCCCGCCGGCGAGGGCGACCGTCGCGGCGTAGCTGTCGTAGTAGGGCTCGAAGGTGACGACCTCGTCGCCCGGCCGGACGAGGGCCAGCACGGTCGCCGCGATCGCCTCGGTCGCGCCGACCGTGACGAGCACCTCCGACCGGGGATCGACGGACAACCCGTAGAACCGGTCCTGGTGCCGGGCGACGGCCTCGAGCAGCTCGGGGACCCCGGGTCCGGGCGGGTACTGGTTCCGACCAGAGCGGATGGCGTCGACGGCCGCCTCGAGCACCTCGGCCGGGCCGTCGGTGTCCGGGAAGCCCTGGCCGAGGTTGATGGCGTCGTGCTCGGTCGCCAGGGCGCTCATCGTCGCGAAGATCGTCGTCCCGAACGGGGCCAGCGCGGGGTGGCCGGGGGAGGAGGGCATGCCCGTCAGGCTAGGCCGCGGCGGGCTCGGCGTGCGCGACGAGCGCGAGCTGCCGCCAGACGACGGCGAGGGTGAGCGCCGACCCGACGAAGGCGAACCAGAAGGGTGCGGTGACGCCCCACCGCCCCGCGATGAGCCCGCCGAGCCCCTGGCCGACGACGAGGCCGAGGAAGAGCGAGACGACGTAGACGCTGCCGACCCGCCCCTGGAACTCGGTCGGCACCGCCCGCTGGCGAACCGCCTGGGAGACCGTCCCCCAGACGAAGGCGTAGGCGCCGAACGCCACCATGACGGCGAGCGCGACCGCGAGGCTGGTCGTCAGCGCGAGCGCGAGGTGGGTGAGGACCTCGAGGAGCAGGCAGGTCCGCATCACCGTGGCGAGCGGGACCCGCCGCTCGATGACGTCGTAGAGGCTCGTGCTCACGAGGCCTCCGAGCGCGGCCGCCGAGGTGAGCAGCCCGAAGCCCACCTCGCCCGCGTCGAGCCGGTCCTGGGCCCAGAGCACGAGGACCGACCACGCCGCGCCCCACGTGACGTTGAAGGCGAGGATGACGAGGGAGAGCGTCCGGACCGGGGGATGGGCGAGGAGCCAGCGCAGCCCCTCGGCGATGTCCCGCCGCACGTGGGTGCCCGTGAGGTCGCGGACCGGCCCGGGCGGCGTGGCGATCCGGGTGAGGAGGAGGACCGAGAGCAGGACGCAGACGGCCTGGACGACGAACGGCCACGCCATCCCCGCGGCGAAGAGGAAGGCGCCGACCGGCGGCCCGACGAGCTGGTTCGCCGTGAGCGTGCCGGCCTGGAGCCGGGCGTTGCCGATGCCGAGGTCCCCGCGCCCGACGAGCATGGGCAGCAGGGTCCCGGTCGCGGTGTCGGCGAAGACCTCCGCGACGCCGTGGAGGAACAGGAGGACGAGGACCACGCGCACGTCGACCCAGCCGGTGACGACGAAGAGGACGAGGGTGAGGACGACGAGGGCCCGCGCGAGGTCGGCGACGACGACGAGCAGCCGCCGGTCGACCCGGTCGGCGATCGCCCCGGACCACAGGCCGAGCAGCAGCCACGGCAGCCGCTGGAGGAGCGCGGCCAGGGCGACGAGGAACGGCTCCCGGGTCTGGGAGGCGACGAGGAGCGGCCCGGCGGCGAGGGCGATGCCGTCGCCGATGTTCGAGGTCCACGACGAGGCGACGAGCCACCGGAACGAGGTGCCGAGCCGAGGCGGCAGCACGGTGTCGAGGAGGCGGCCCACGAGGTCGACACGGTACCGCCCGCGTCACCGCCTCGGTCGCCGGGCCGATTTCCGCTGGGTCCCGGCCGCCCCGTACGATGTGCGGTGGCCTCCGTGTGCTCGCACGCGGGAGCCACCACTTCGCGCGTCACCCTCCTGCGAGGACCTCTCCGAGCAGGGGCGCACCACGGCAGTGGCGGATGCCGCCCTCACGGGCAGCACGGCATCCGTCCGGGGTGCGTCGCGGCGCCAGGCAGGTGGAGGCCACCCATCTCGGGCCCGGTCCCCACCGACGGAACTGACAACCACAGAGCAAGGAGAACGGCAATGGCCGTCGTCACGATGCGCCAGCTCCTCGAGAGCGGCGTCCACTTCGGGCACCAGACCCGCCGCTGGAACCCGAAGATGAAGCGCTTCATCATGACCGAGCGCAACGGCATCTACATCATCGACCTGCAGCAGTCGGTCACGTACATCAACAACGCGTACGAGTTCGTCAAGGAGACCGTCGCGCACGGCGGCACCGTCCTGTTCGTCGGGACGAAGAAGCAGGCCCAGGAGCCCATCGCCGAGCAGGCGACGCGGGTCGGCATGCCGTACGTCAACCACCGCTGGCTCGGTGGCATGCTCACCAACTTCCAGACGATCTCCAAGCGGCTGACCCGCCTCAAGGAGCTCGAGGAGATCAACTTCGACGACGTGGCCGGCTCGGGCCGCACGAAGAAGGAGCTCCTCATGCTCCAGCGCGAGAAGGACAAGCTGGAGAAGACCCTCGGCGGCATCCGCTCGATGACCCGGGTCCCCTCCGCGGTGTGGATCGTCGACACCAAGAAGGAGCACCTGGCCGTCGACGAGGCGCGCAAGCTCGGCCTCCCGGTCATCGCGATCCTCGACACCAACTGCGACCCGGACGAGGTCGACTACAAGATCCCGGGCAACGACGACGCGATCCGTTCGGTCACCCTGCTCACCCGGGTCATCGCGGACGCCGTCGCCGAGGGCCTCATCTCCCGCGCGGGTGGCCAGGCCGCCGCCGGTGACGAGGTCCAGGGCGAGGAGCCGCTCGCCGAGTGGGAGCGCGAGCTCCTCGCCGGTGACGCCGAGCAGGCTGCGGAGCAGGTGGCCCCGGAGGCCGGCGAGACCGCCGCCGCGGACGCCCCCGCGGCCGCGGTCGCGACCGAGGCGCCGGAGGCTCCGGCGACCGCCGAGGTCGCCGAGGAGGCCCCGGCCCAGGAGGCTCCGGCCGCCGACGCTCTCGCCGAGGAGTCGTCCGTCGCCGAGGCGTCGGCCGAGGCCGCGCCGGCCGAGACCGCGCCGGCCGAGCAGGCCTGACGCGCCGCACCCGTCCCACCACCCACCACACGAAGCGATAAGGAACCCATGGCGAACTACACCGCCGCTGACATCAAGGCGCTCCGCGAGAAGACCGCGGCCGGGATGATGGACGTCAAGAACGCCCTCGACGAGGCCGACGGCGACATGGCGAGGGCCGAGGAGATCCTCCGTGTCAAGGGCCAGAAGGGCGTGACCAAGCGCGAGGGGCGCACGACGTCCAACGGGCTCGTCACCGCCCGGGCCGGCGACGGCGAGGGCACCCTCGTCGAGGTCCTCTGCGAGACCGACTTCGTCGCGAAGGGCGAGCGCTTCATCGCCCTCGGCGACCAGGTCCTCGCCCAGGCCGTGGCCGCCCGTGCCGCCGACGCCGAGGCCCTCCTCGGCTCGACGCTCGGGGACGGTCGCACCGTCCAGGAGCTCCTCGACGAGGCCAACGCGACGATCGGCGAGAAGATCGAGGTCAAGCGGGTTGCCCGTGTCGAGGGCGAGCACGTCGTGTCCTACCTCCACAAGACCAGCCCCGACCTGCCGGCGCAGATCGGCGTGCTCGTCGCGACCTCCGGGGGCGACGAGCAGGTGGCCCGGGACGTCGCGATGCACGTCGCGGCCTTCGCGCCGAGCGTGCTGACCCGTGACGAGGTCGACGAGGCGACCGTCGAGAACGAGCGTCGGCTCGCCGAGGCGACGGCCAAGGAGGAAGGCAAGCCCGAGGCGGCTCTCCCCAAGATCGTCGAGGGTCGGGTCAACGGCTTCTTCAAGGAGAACGT
>DASSQJ010000045.1:0-10719 GCA_035702545.1 Phycicoccus sp. | reverse complement strand
GGCTCACCGCCTGAACCATCCGGCGGGGTCAGGTCCACCCCGCGGGTTGGTTCAGGGGCGGCGGAGGGCGGCGGCCATCCGCTCCTGGGCAAGCTCGGAGTGGAAGAGCAGGCCGGAGACGCGTGCCATCTCCTCGCCCCGGGCGTCGAAGTCCGCGACGAGGTCCGCGGCCAGGATGCGCTTGGCCGCCGTCAGGCCCTGCCGGGCCCCGGCGCGCAGGTCGTCGAGCACGGCGGCGACGGCTGCGTCCATCCCGTCCTCCGGGACGACGTGGGTGACGAGCCCGTGCTGGCGCGCGTCGTCCGCGCCGAACTGCCGGCCGGTGAGGAACCAGTCGGCGGCCGCGCGCGGGCTGAGCCGGGCACGCAGCGGGATGGAGATGGTCGCCGCGGCGAGTCCGAGGCGCACCTCGGTGAGCGCGAACGTCACGTCGTCGCGGCAGACGACGACGTCGCTGCTCGCCACGAGCCCGAGGCCACCGGCGCGCACCGGGCCGTCGAGCCGGGCGACGACCGGGACGGGCAGCGCGGCGATCCGCCGCTGGACGTCGATGAGGGCGCGGGCCGTCTCCACCATGTCGACGTGCGCGGCCTCCTTGAGGTCCGCCCCGGCGCAGAAGACCCGCTGCGACGAGCGGAGCAGCACCCCGTGGAGCGACTCGTCGGTCTCGACCGTCGCGAGATGGGCGCGCAGTTCAGTCACGAGACGCTGGGAAAGAGCGTTGCGGTTGGCCGGCGAGTCCAGGGTGATGACGGCGATCCGGTCCTCGACCTCGCGCCGGACGAGGGGCTCGGCGGTCACGCGGTCGTCGGCAGCGGCATCCACGGTCCGACCCTAGCCCGCACGGGTCACGGGTCGGCCTCAGGCGCCGGCCCGCTCGACGCGGAAGACCGGCATCCCGGGCGCGACGGCGACGACCTCGGCATCCGAAGAGTCCTTGGTCAGCCCCTCGACGAACCGGCCGACCTCCCAGCCCCACCGGCGAAGGTAGACGCGGATGACGGGTAGCCGCGCCTCGACCGGCAGCTCGGTGAGCGTGACCTGCTCCACCCGCCGTCCGACGCGCAGGGAGGCGCCGCCCGCGGCCCGCACGTTGCGCACCCACTGGGTGTTGCCCCGCGGGGCGACGAGGTACCGCGTGCCGTCGAGCTCGAGGAGGTTGACGGGCGTGCTGCGGAGCTCGCCGCTGCGCCGGCCCGGCACGGTGAGGACCCGGGAGCCGAAGAGGCTGATCCCCCGGTCGGTGAGCCACGCGACGGCGGAGTTGAACCACCGGTCCGCGGAGCGCGGGGCGACGTAGCGGTTGGGCTGGGCGGCGGGCGAGCTGGCGGTCATCGGGGCATCCCTTCAATCTGTGAGCAGTGCTCTCGTTAGGTCCAGTGAACACCCGTCCTCAGCCGATGTCAAGAGCGGTGCTCTCGTTCTGTGGCAGGATGACCCCGTGGCCCCCACCCGAGCCGAGCGTCGCCAGGACGTGACCGAGCGGATCCTCGTCATCGGCCGACGCCACCTCGCCGAGCACGGGGCCGCGGCCCTCTCGCTGCGCGCCGTCACGCGCGAGCTGGGGATGGTCTCCTCCGCCGTGTACCGCTACGTCGACAGTCGCGACGAGCTGCTGACCCTCCTGCTCGTCGACGCCTACGGGGAGCAGGCCGACGCGGTCGACGCGTCCATCGCGGCCGCTGCCGGTCGGCCCTGGCACGAGCGGGTCGTCGCCGGAGGGCTGGCGTTCCGGCGGTGGGCCGTGGACGAGCCGGCCCGCTACGCCCTCCTCTACGGGAGCCCGGTGCCGGGCTATGCCGCCCCTCCGGAACGGACCATGGAGCCCGGCACCCGGGTGGTCCGGGCCCTGACCGGCCTCGTCGCCGAGGGTGTGGCCGGCGGCGACGTCCGGCCGGAGGGTCCCGTTCCGCTTCCCGAGGGGGCGTTGGCCGCCGACCTCGGCGTCGTGGCTGCCGACACCGGGCTCGAGGCCGGCCCGGACGTGGTCGGGCGCGCGGTGCTCCTCTGGGCGACCCTCGTCGGAGGCACGAGCCTGGAGGTCTTCGGGCAGTACGGGTCGGACACCTTCTCCGCACCCGAGGCGCTGCTCGAGCACCAGCTGCGGCTGGCGCTCGCCATGCTCCGCGACTGACCGCCTCCGCCGGCATCCCCTCAGCCGTAGGTGTCGCGGGGGCCGCGGCCGTCCTGGACCCGGTGCCGGCCCCTCGACCACGGCGGCGCGCTCGGCCCCACGACCCGGATCTCGGCGACCGTCCCCTCGCCGACGTCCTCGGCGAGCCGCGCCATCAGCGTCGACTCGAGCAGCCGAAGCTGGGTCGCCCAGGCCGTCGAGTCCGCGCGGACGGTGAGCACCCCGTCGACGAAGTCGGTCGGCGCGCAGTGGGCGGCGATCTCCGGCCCGACGATCTGCGGCCATCGCCCGATGACCGCACCGACCGCGACGTCGGCCCGCCAGCCCCGCTCGGCGACGAACTGGTCGATCTGGTCACCGAGCAGCCGAGGGTCACGGGCGTCGGATGACGCCCCGCGGCGGTCGTCCGGGACGTCCTTGAGCCGCCGGCGGGGCTTCAGCCCGGGGCGCAGCCCCTTCGCCCGCGCGGCGGCTCGCGCCCGGGACAGGGCGGCGGCCGCCGCCTCGCGTGCGTCGCCCCCGCCGTCGGTACCGCTCGCCTCGTCGGGACCATTCGCCGCATCCGGACCGCTCGGCCCGTCGGGGATGCCGCCCGCCGGGTCCACGGGGGGCTCAGTCACCGGTGGTCACCTCGCCCAGGGTCACCGCGTAGGTGCGCCCGCGCAGCGCCGCCGGTACGTCGTCGGGCACGGCCGCGGTGACGAGCACCTGCTCGCAGTCGGCGACGAGGCCGGCCAGCCGCTCCCGTCGCCCGGCGTCGAGCTCGGCGAAGACGTCGTCGAGGACGAGCACCGGGTCGTCGCCGAGGTCGTGGCGAAGCAGCTGGAAGGCGGCGAGCCGCAGCCCGAGGGCGAACGACCAGGACTCGCCGTGGCTGGCGTACCCCTTCGCCGGCAGCTCGCCGAGGGTGAGGACGACGTCGTCGCGGTGCGGTCCGACGAGGCACACACCGCGCTCGACCTCCTGCCCGCGCACCTCGGCGAGGCTGGCAAGCATCTCGTCGTGGAGCTCGGCCACCTCGGGCACCTCGCCCGCGGCGATCCGGGCCGCGGTCGCCTCCCGCAGCGAGGACCGGTACGCCACCCGGGCGTCGGACTGGCCGGCACTCACCTCGTCGTAGGCCTTCGCGAGGTACGGCCCGAGGTCGCGCAGCAGCCGCAGCCGCGCGTAGAGCAGCTGCGACCCCACGGCCGCGAGCTGGCCGTCCCACACCGAGAGGGTGTGGAGGGCGGATGCCGTCTCCTCCGCGGGGTCCCGCCCGGCAGCCTCCCCGCCGCCCACACCAGCGGAACCCACAGCGACCCGGCCACCCCGACCACCGCGCCCGCGCCGGCCGAGCTGCGGCGCCGCCGACTTCAGCAGCGCTCCCCGCTGCCGGACGATCCGGTCGTAGTCCGACCGCACCCCCGACCACCGCGGCTGCCGCGCGACGAGGAGGTCGTCGAGGAACCGGCGTCGCTCGCTCGGCTCGCCCTTGACCAGGGCCAGGTCCTCGGGCGCGAAGAGCACGGTCCGAAGCGTCCCGAGCACCTCGCGCGGACGGCACGGGGTCTTGTTGAGCCGCGCCCGGTTCGCCCGCCCCGGCGTGATCTCGAGCTCGACGATCGTCTCCCGCCCGTCCCGCACGATCGCCCCCCGCACGACGGCGCGCTCCGCCCCGAACCGGACGAGCGGCGCATCCGTCGCGACCCGGTGGCTCGAGAGCGACGCGAGGTACCCGATGGCCTCGACGAGGTTGGTCTTGCCCTGTCCGTTGAGGCCGACGAGGGTCGTGATGCCCGCCTCGAGCGGCAGCTCGGCGCTCGGGTAGCTGCGGAAGTCCGCGACGGAGAGGTGTCGGACGTGCACCCGGCGGCTCAGCCCTTCTTCGCGGCGCGCTTCCGGGTCGACCCGCGCGACTCGGGGTCGGTCGCCGGCGAGGACGGCCCCGCGGCCGCGCCCTTGCGCGCCTTCGCGGCGGCCTGGCGCGGCGACCTCGGCGGCTTCTCCTTCGAGGCGACGGCGCGCTGGCTCGCCCCCGCGGTCACCGGTCCCGCCGCGGCCTCGGCGCGCAGCCGCTCGCCCTCGGCCACCGACATCACCTCGTGCCCGCCGAACTGCCCCCGCAGCGCCGCTACGGCCTGCATCGCCGGGGAGGTCTGCTGCCGCGACGCGAACCGGGCGAAGAGGGAGGCGGAGATGACCGGCATCGGCACCGACAGCTCGATGGCTTCCTGGACCGTCCACCGCCCTTCTCCGGAGTCGGACGTGTAGTCCGAGACGTCCTCGAGGGTCGGCTTCTCCTCGAGCGCCGCGACCATGAGGTCGAGCAGCCAGGAGCGCACGACGGTGCCCCGGCTCCACGCCTTGAACGCCCCCGGCACGTTCTCGACGATGTCCTTCTTCACGAGCAGCTCGTAGCCCTCGGCGTACGCGGCCATCAGGCCGTACTCGATGCCGTTGTGCACCATCTTCGTGTAGTGGCCGGCCCCCACCTTGCCGGCGTGGACGAACCCCTCGTCGCGCGGACCCTCGGGCCGGAGCGCGTCGAAGATCGGCATCGCCTTGCGGACGTTGGCCTTCGAGCCGCCCGCCATCAGGCCGTAGCCGTTGTCGAGGCCCCAGATGCCGCCGGAGACACCGCAGTCGACGTACCCGACCCCCTTGGCCTTGAGCATCTTCTCGTGCTCGAGGTCGTCGACCCACTTGCTGTTGCCCCCGTCGATGACCAGGTCACCGGGCTCGAGCAGCTCACCGAGCTTCTCGACGGTCTCCCTCGTCGGCGCGCCGTGGGGGACCATCACCCAGACGACGCGCGGTGCGTCGAGCCGGCGCACCAGGTCGGCGAGGGAGGACGCGTCCGAGACGGCCTTGTTGCGGTCGTACCCGACGACCTCGTGGCCGGCGCGGCGCAGCCGCTCGCGCATGTTGCCGCCCATCTTGCCCAGTCCGACCAGTCCCAGCTGCATCCGTGCTCCTCGGTCGTCGTCGTCGGTGGATGTCCCCGCAGGCTACGCCCGAGCGGGTGCCGGACGGCCGGGGCGGTGCGCGACGGCCGGCGCCAGGCGTCCGCCGCCCGGGTCAGGAGGCGAAGCGGACCGGCATGAGGACGTACCGGTACGAGGTGTCGGCCTCGCCGTCCTCCTCGGCCTGGCCGGAGAGGACCGCGGGGCGCGAGGCCTGGGTGAAGGAGATCCGGGTCCAGTCGGTGCCGACGACGCCGAGGCCGTCGAGGAGGTAGTGCGGGTTGAACGCGATCTCGATGTCCGGGCCGGTGAGGGTGCACTCGACGGCCTCGGACGCCTGGGCGTCCTCGCCGGTGCCGGCCTCGATGGCGACCTGGCCCTCGGAGAACCGCAGCCGGACGGGGGTGTTGCGCTCGGCGACGAGTGCGACGCGCTTGACCGCCTCGACGAGGTCGGCGGTGCGGACGACGGCCTCGGTGTCGCTCGTCGTCGGGAAGATCGAGCTGACCTGGGGGGACTCGCCGTCGAGGAGGCGGGTCGTCGTGCGGCGCCGGCCGGCCTCGAAGCCGACGAGGCCGTCCCCGCCGGCGGTCGCGCCGAGGGCGACGTCGATCGAGCCGCTGGCCCCGAGCGAGCGGGCCGTGTCGGACAGGGTGCGCGCCGGGATGAGGACGACGTGGTTGGCGTCGGTCGCGGTCGGGTTCCAGTGCAGCTCGCGCATCGCGAGGCGGTACCGGTCCGTGGCGAGCAGGGTCATCGTGTCGCCGTCCACCTCGACCCGGACGCCGGTGAGGATGGGCAGGGTGTCGCCCCGGTCGGCCGCGACCGACACCTGGGCGACGGCCTGGGTGAAGACGTGCCCGTCGACCGAGCCACTCGCCTCGGGGGCGGTGGGCAGGGTCGGGTAGTCGTCGGCGGGCATCATCAGCAGGCTGAACCGGGACGCCCCGCACGTGACCTGGACCTTCGTGCCGTCGGTCGCGACGTCGATCGGCCGGTCGGGCAGGTTGCGCGAGATGTCGGCGAGCAGCCGCCCGAGGACGAGCACCGTCCCGCTCTCGGCGACGTCGGCCGCGACGGTGACCCGCGCGGAGACCTCGTAGTCGAAGGCGCTGAGGGTGAGCGTGCCGTCGTCGTCGGCCTGGAGCAGGATGCCGGCGAGCACCGGGACGGGCGGGCGGGCAGGCAGCCCGCGGGCCACCCAGGTGACCGCCTCGGCCAGGACGTCGCGCTCGACGCGGAACTTCACGGCATACCGCCCTATCCGGCGCGGCCGGGCCGCGCCCATGCGTGGTGCTGGGGACCGCTCGCGGGGGCAGGCCACAGCCTGCCTCGCACGCGGGGACACGACCCTAGTGCACGAGTCCGACCTCCGGTACCGGTTCGGCGTCGGTGCGCAGGGTCCGGGCTGCCGGCCCGGCCGGGGCGCTCGGGTCGTGGTCGGGGGACGGGAATCCGAATTGATGGGACTCATCGCAGTGGTAGGAGCTGTGGAGGCTGTGGACGCACGGTCGTCCGCGCAGGTCGTCCCGCACGGAACCGGGTGTGGACGAGCGGGGGACGCGGCAGTGGACGACGGCGCGCGGATGTTGACGGCCACCGGGCGTTCACACGGCGTCCACGGGCGTCGGGTCCGTCGTCCACCTCGAGGAGCGGGTCGTCCACAGTCGTCCACAGGGGCTGTGGACAACCCGGGGAGCGGGCGGCTCTGGTGCTCCTGTGACGGGAGAGTCGTCCACAGGGTTGTACCCACCCGTGGACACGCTCACGTGGGGGTCGTCCGGACGTCATCGGGCGTTCACCGTGGGGGCGAAGGTTCGACACCGGTTGCACCGGGGCTGTGGACAACCTGGGGACAACCGTGTGGGCACACGGTGGACGACGGGCGCGAACGACGGGGGGCGCGTCAGCTGGACTGCTGCTTGATCCGGTTCGTCAGCTCGGTCACCTGGTTGTAGATGGCCCGGCGCTCGGCCATGAGCTGGCGGATCTTCTTGTCGGCGTGCATCACCGTCGTGTGGTCGCGGCCGCCGAACTGCTGACCGATCTTCGGCAGCGAGAGGTCGGTGAGCTCGCGGCAGAGGTACATCGCGATCTGCCGGGCCGTGACGAGGACCCGCGAGCGCGACTGGCCCTGGAGGTCGTCGAGGGTGAGCCCGAAGTATGCGGCGGTCTGGGCCATGATCGTCGCCGGGGTCACCTGGCTCGAGGCGTCGTCGGGGATGAGGTCGCGCAGGACGATCTCGGCGAGCGACATGTCGACCGGCTGCCGGTTCAGGCTGGCGAACGCGGTGACCCGGATGAGCGCGCCCTCGAGCTCGCGGATGTTCGTCGAGATCCGGGAGGCGATGAACTCGAGGACGTCGTCGGGGACCGACAGGCGCTCCTGGATGGCCTTCTTGCGGAGGATGGCGATCCGGGTCTCGAGGTCGGGCGGCTGGACGTCGGTGAGCAGCCCCATCTCGAAGCGGGACCGCATCCGGGCCTCGAAGCCGCTGAGCAGCTTCGGCGGGACGTCGCTCGTGATGACGACCTGCTTGTTCGCGTTGTGCAGGGTGTTGAACGTGTGGAAGAACTCCTCCTGCGTCTGCACCTTGCCCTGGAGGAACTGGATGTCGTCGATGAGGAGGACGTCGACGTCACGGTAGCGCCGCTGGAAGTTCGCGGCCTTGTCGTCGCGGATGCTGTTGATGAAGTCGTTGGTGAACTCCTCGGAGTTCACGTACCGCACCTTGACGTGCGGGAACAGGTGCCGGGCGTAGTGGCCGATGGCGTGGAGCAGGTGGGTCTTGCCGAGACCCGAGTCGCCGTAGACGAAGAGCGGGTTGTACGCCTTCGCCGGGGCCTCGGCGACCGCGACCGCGGCGGCGTGGGCGAACCGGTTGGACGCGCCGATGACGAAGGTGTCGAAGGTGTACTTCGGGTTGAGGCGCGTCAGCTCGACCTGCTCGGGGACCTGGGTCCCGGGGCGGGTCCGCCGCATCCCCGGCACCGCGACGATCGGGGCACCGTCGCGGGCGGCCGCGCCGTCGGCGGCGCTCGGGAGGGTGAGGAGGGTGCCACCCGGGCCGGCCGCCTCGCCGTCCTCGTCACCGGTGTCGATGTCGTCGAGCTGCGCCCGGCGGTCGGCGGTGCGCCGCTCGTGGCCGTCGTCGTGGCCGGGGCCCGAGCCGTCGGCGCCGAAGGGGGAGCCGGCCGGCCAGCCGCCGTCCACGGGGGGGAGACCGGCGTCGACGGCGGAGTCGTCGGAGCCACCACCCGTGGCACCGGGGAGCTCACCGAGCGAAGGGTCGACGGTGACGGCGAGCCGCACCTCGCGGCCCAGGTTGTCGCTGAGGGTCGTCGTGACCCGGTCGCGCAGCCGGGTCTCGACGACGTCCTTGGTGAAGTCGTTGGGGACCGCGAGGAGCGCGGTGTCGTCGAGGAGCCCGACGAGCCGGGCGAGGGAGAGGAAGGCACGCTGCTGGACCGGGATGCCGTCGGCGTCCAACGCCTCGAGCGTCGTCCGCCACACCCGTGCCATCGTGTCGTCCGGCACCCGGTCCCCGTCCTTTCCTGCCCCCGCGTTCGGTGGTGTGTGTGCCGGGCCCCGGGGGTCGCGCTCGTCCACACCGTTGTCCACAGGGTGTGGGTTGACGAAGGGTCGATCGACCGGCGTGTCGCGACGGCACCCGGGCGGGCGCACCGTGCGATCCTAGGACGTTCGGCGCGTCGATGGATACCTGTTCGCGGGTTTGGTCGCGGCGGTCCGCCTCGGGTACCGTTGACCAGCCTGTTGGTCGGCTGTTTTCGCATGCCCGTGACGAAGTGGTGGTCCTCCGCCGCCTCCCCGCGGGCCTCCGATGGCAGCCGACCCCGGCTCCTCCGACCACCGGGCCCGCCGGCCCGCCACCCGCGAAAGAGATCATCGTGAGCAAGCGGACCTTCCAGCCGAACAACCGCCGTCGCGCCAAGACGCACGGCTTCCGTCTGCGCATGCGCACCCGCGCCGGGCGCGCCATCCTCGCGAACCGCCGCCGCAAGGGCCGCGCCGAGCTGTCTGCCTGAGGCCGTTCGGTGCTGCCGGCGCCGAACCGCCTGCGCCAGCGGGCGGACTTCACGTCGGCGGTCCGAGGTCCTCGGAGCACCCGGGCCGGGTCGCGACTCCTCGTGGTCCACGCCACCACCGCCGATGCGCGGGCGGGCTGCCCGCCGCGCGTCGGCTTCGTCGTGTCCGGGGCGGTCGGTGGGGCCGTCGTGCGCAACCGCACCAAGCGCCGGCTCCGCGCCCTCGTCGCGGCCAGGCTTCACCGTCTGCCCCTGGGAGCCGACGTCGTCGTCCGGGCGAACCCCCCGGCCGGCGCGGCCTCCTCGCGGGAACTCGAGGCCACCCTTGACCCGTTGTGGGACAAGGTGATTGGTCGTCTGGGAGGTGCCTCGTGAGGGTTGGACGGCTCCTCGCGGTGCCCCTCGTGTGGGTGATCCGCCTCTACCAGAACGTCGTGAGCCCGCTCCGCCCGCCGACCTGCCGTTACTACCCGTCGTGCTCGACCTACGCGGTGACGGCCCTCGAGCGGTACGGGCTGCTGCGCGGTTCGTGGCTGGCGGCGCGACGCCTGGGCCGCTGCCACCCGTGGACCCCCGGGGGCGTCGACCACGTGCCGGAGCGCGACCCGGTCACGGGGCGCCCGATCCCGGGCACGACCGGCCCCCGCCCGCTCGGGACGGCGACGCCCGATCACCCCGCCGACCGGCACGACGCCGACGAGCGGCACCCGATCCCCTGACCACGTCACCTCGGTGACACCCACCCCCGGCTGCGGCCGGCCCAGCGAAGGACATCATGGGCGACCTCTTCAACAGCATCCTGGCCCCCATCGAGTGGCTCGTGGCCTGGATCATGTACGGCTTCCACGAGGCCCTGACATGGATCGGGATGCCGGCGGCCTCCGGGTGGACCTGGGCGCTGTCCATCGTCGGGCTCGTCGTCGTCATGCGGGCGGCGATGATCCCGCTGTTCGTCCGGCAGATCAAGGCGTCCCGCAAGATGCAGATGATCCAGCCGGAGCTGCAGAAGATCCAGAAGAAGTACAAGGGCAAGAGCGACCCCGAGTCCCGCCAGGCGATGACCCAGGAGACGATGGAGCTCTACCGCAAGGAGGGCACCAACCCGTTCAGCTCCTGCCTGCCGATCCTCGTCCAGTCGCCGTTCTTCTTCGGCCTCTTCCGGGTCCTCAACGGACTCGACGAGGTGGCGTCGGGGGCGATGAAGCCGATCGGGCCGATCACCCAGGAGGTCGCCAAGCAGTTCGAGTCGGCCTCGATCTTCGGCGCCCCGCTGTCGGCGACCTTCCTCGGGTCCACCTCGTTGAACGTCAAGATCGTCTCCGCCGTCCTCATCGTCCTGATGTCGGTGACGACCTTCACCACCCAGCGCCAGCTGATGACGAAGAACATGCCGGCGTCCGCGCTGGACAGCCCCTTCGCCAAGCAGCAGAAGATGCTGCTCTACGCGCTCCCGCTCGTCTTCGCCGTCTCCGGTGTCAACTTCCCGATCGGCGTCCTAATCTACTGGTTCACTACGAACCTCTTGTCGATGAACAAGCAGTTATACGTCATCCGCCGGATGCCGGCGCCGGGCTCGGCTGCGGAGAAGGCCTA
>DASSQJ010000044.1:0-2813 GCA_035702545.1 Phycicoccus sp. | reverse complement strand
GACCCCGGCTCGTCGCGCGACCGGACCTGCACGGCCCCGGGGTCGGTGGGCTCGACGAACCCGGCGAGCGCGTGGAGCACCGTCGACTTGCCGGACCCGCTGGGCCCGACGAGCGTCGTCAGCGTCCCCGGGGCGGCGTCGACACCCTCGGGCAGGTCGGCCGCCCGCAGGGTCCGCACGGTGCCGTCGAGCAGCCGGGTCGTCCGCTCGACGACGAGCGGGCCGGCCACGAGGGCGCCCGAGGGCGGCTCCGCCCTCGGGGCGACGAGCCGCGGGTCGATGGGGACCGGGGCGGGGGCCGGCTCGTCCGGCACCCAGATGCCCATGGCGAGCAGCCGGTCACGTTCCGCGGTGAGCACCTCGCCCACGGGCCCGTCCGCGACCACCCGGCCCTCGCCGGAGAGCACGACGAGCCGCTCCACGAGGTCGACCCACGGGCCGAGGACGTGCTCGACGACGACGAGGGTGCGGCGGTCCCGCTCGAGCAGTGCCGCGACGGCCGAGCGCACCTCCGCCGCCGATGCGGGGTCGAGCATCGCCGTCGGCTCGTCGAGGAGGACGACCGACGGGTCGAGGGCCAGCGTGCCGGCGAGGGCGAGCCGCTGGGTCTGCCCGCCCGACAACGCCGAGGTCGGGGTGTCGAGGGGCAGGTCCCCGAGCCCCACGGCGTCGAGCGAGGCGGCGACGACCTCGGGCATCCCGGCGCGCGGCATCGCGACGTTCTCGGGGCCGAAGGCGACGTCACGACCGACCGTCGCGGCGACGACACCCGCACCGGGCTCCTGGAGCACGAGGCCGACGGCGCCGGGGCGGGCCCCGGGGCCCACCCCGTCCACCGTCACCGAGCCGGTGAGCTCCCCGGCATCCACCGTCTCGAGCAGCCCGGCCAGCGCCCGGAGGAGGGTGGACTTACCGGACCCGGACGCCCCGGCGAGGAGCACCCGCTCCCCGGGCGCGAGCACGAGCGAGACGTCGCGGAGCACCGGCTCGCGACGGCCGAACGGCCGCCACGTGAGGCCGGAGACCTCGACGCGTCCGCGGTCCCCGGCGGGGGCGGTGCCCGGCGAGGTGCCGGGCACCGCCCGTGGCGAGGCGACCCGGTCAGACAGCGCGGGACTCCTGACGCTCCTGCCCCGCCGGGAACGCCGACAGCGCGCCCGCCCGCGCGAGGGCCCGGACGAGCAGCCATCCGACCAGGCCGGCGAGCACCGCCCCCGACACGACGAGCGCGACGAGGTAGGCGATCTTGTCGCGCGGGACCCACTCGGCGTACCAGCCGCCTCCGCCGGCGAGCGCCGAGAGGACGGGCACGTCGGCCCACGCCGCGGGGACGCTGAAGGTCTCGAAGACCCACTCGAGCGGCGCGGAGAGGGCCCCCGCGAGCATCGCGACGCCAAGCCCGAAGCGGCGGTACCGGAAGAGGGCGAAGGCGAGCTCGGCCCCGAGGCCCTGGAGGATGCCGGAGACGAGGACGGTCGCGCCCCACTCCGTGCCGGGCAGCATCGAGACGAGGGCGGCGACGACCTCGCAGAGCAGGGCGGCACCGGGCCGGCGGACCACCAGCCCGCCGACGACCCCGGCGAGGAACCACGGCCCGGAGAACAGGCCCATGAGCGGGGCGTACCCGATCTTGAGCGCGGTGACGGGGCCGTTGTAGACGATGCCCCAGCCCCAGAAGGCGATGCCGAGGGCCGCCCCGAGGAAGGTGACGGTGAGGATGTCGACGGTCCGCCAGCCCATGAGGGGGCGGGTCGCCGTGATGCTGCGCCGCGCGGGCGCCTGGGTCGCGGTGGTCATGGTTGATCTCCCGTGGTCGAGGTCGACCTCGGGGAGGCGGGCCACCGCCATCCACCACGGATGACGGGACGCGCCTGAGATTCCCGACTCCCTTCGCCGGTGCTAACCGGATCAGGTTCGAGGGTCTGCGGCGGACCGCACTCTCAGCGCTGGAGCGCTCCCCTGTCGTTGGACCCCCCGAGCATAACCCCGCCGGCGTTACAGTGGCGAGGACCGGTCGGCGCCTCGCGACCGACCCTCGACCCGCGGAAGGACGACATGGGAAACGTCGCGTGGAAGATCATGGGGACGGGGGGAGCGATCCTGGCCGCGCTCGTCGCCACCAAGGTCGTCGATGCCATCTGGGCGAGGGCGGGTCAGGACGACATCAACCCGCAGAACCCGGACGCCCCCCTCTCGAAGGCGATCGCCTACGCAGCGCTCACCGGTGTCGCGGTCGGGGTCGCTCGCACCTTCTACCAGCGGAAGGCGGCCCAGTACTACCGCGAGTCGGCGGGGCACCTGCCCGAGGAGCTCGTCGAGGAGCCCGTCTGACACCGGTCAGCGGGCGGTGACCGGCCCGACGTCGAGCGCGCGCGCGATCGGCATCCCCGGCCGGTAGGCGAGGTGCTCGTAGGACGGCGCCTCGAGGACGGCGAGGTCGGCGCGCGAGCCGACGGCCACCCGGCCCACGTCGTTCCGGCGTAGCGCGCGGGCTCCGCCGACCGTCGCCGCGACGAGGGCCTCGGCCGGCGTCATCCGCATCTCCCGCACCGCGAGTGCGACGACGAGGGGCATCGAGCTGGTGAAGCAGGTCCCCGGGTTGCAGTCGCTGGCCAGCGCGACCGAGGCGCCCGCGTCGACGAGCCGCCGGGCGTCGGGGTACGGCGAGCGGGTCGAGAACTCGACGCCGGGGAGCAGGGTGGCAACGGTCGTGGCGGCGGCGCCGACGAGGGCGTCGACGTCGGCGTCGTCGAGGAAGGTGCAGTGGTCGACCGAGGCCGCCCCGAGCTCGACGGCGAGCCGCACCCCGGGGC
>DASSQJ010000043.1:0-3878 GCA_035702545.1 Phycicoccus sp. | reverse complement strand
TCGGCGCCCGGCGCCTTCGACCCCGCGTGGATCCTCGGCTCCGCGGCCGACCTGCTCGAGGACGACAGCGCGGCCCTCGACCGGCTCCGCGAACGGCTCCGCCTCGTCGTCGTCGACGACGCCCAGGAGCTCACGCCCCCGGCCCGGCGCCTCCTCGACGTCGTCGCCCGCGGCACCGGGGTGCCCCTCGTCCTCACCGGTGACCCCGACGCCGCCACCCAGACCTTCCGCGGCGCCGACCCCCGGCTGTTCGTCACCGCGTGGCCTGATGCCGAGACGCACGTCCTGCGGACCGGTCACCGCTGCGCGCCGGCGGTCGCCGAGGCCGCGGCCCGGGTCGTCGCGCACGTCGGCGTCGTCGGCGGGGGCGCCCACCGCGGTCCGGTGCCGGTCGCCGCGGGAGGGTCGGTCGAGGCGCACCTGCTCCGCACGGGGGCCCAGGAGGCCGCCTTCGTCGCCGGACTGCTCCGGGAAGCGCACCTGCTCCGGGGCGTGCCCTGGTCGCGGATGGCGGTCCTCGTCCGGGGCGGGGCCCGCACGGCGACCCTGCGCCGGGTCCTGCGCACCGCCGGGGTGCCCCTCGACACCGCCGCCACCGAGCTCCCCGTGCGCGACGAGGCGGCCGTCCGCCCCTTCCTCGCCCTGCTCCGCTGCGCGCTCGACGTCCGGGCGGGGGCCGAGACCCTCGACCCCGACGTGGTCGTCGACGTCCTCGGGTCACCGCTCGGCGGCGCCGACCCCGTCGCCCTGCGCCGGCTGCGCCGCGCCCTGCGCCGGCTGGAGCTCGACGACGGCGGCGGCCGCCCGAGCGACCTCCTCCTCGCCGAGGCGGTCCTCACGCCGGCCGCCCTCGACCGGATCGGCCCCGACGCCGCCCCGGCCCGGCGCGTGCACCGCGTCCTCGCCGCGGCGGTCCGCTCGCTCGGCGCGGGGGAGGGGGTCGAGTCCGTCCTCTGGGCGATGTGGAGCGCCGCCGCGCTCGCCGAACCGTGGCGGCAGGCCGCCCTGGCCGGCGGCCCGGCCGGGGCCCGCGCCGACCGCGACCTCGACGCCGTCCTCGGCCTCTTCGACGCCGCGGCGCGGTTCACCGACCGGCTCCCGGCGGCCCGGCCCGCCGACTTCCTCGACCACCTCCTCGGCCAGGACGTCGCCGGCGACACCCTCCTGGCCCGGTCCGCCCCGGGGGAGGCGGTCGCCCTGCTCACGCCCGCGGCGGCATCCGGGCTCGAGTGGGACCTCGTCGTCGCCGCCGGGGTCCAGGAGGGCGTCTGGCCCGACCTGCGGCTGCGGGGGTCGCTCCTCGGCTCGGCCGACCTCGTCGACGTCGTCCTCGGCCGCGACGCCTCGGCGCGGGCGGCGCGCGCCCAGGTGCAGCACGACGAGACCCGGCTCTTCCACGTCGCCGTGACACGCGCGCGCCGCCGCCTCGTCGTGACCGCGGTCCGCAGCGAGGACGAGCAGCCCTCGCCGTACCTCGACGTCGTCGACCCGAGGTCCGAGGCGCGTCCGTTCACCGACGTGCCGCGCCCACTCACCCTCCCGGGGCTCGTCGGCGAGCTGCGCCGGTCCCTCCTCGACACGGACCCGGGAGTGCGTGGCGACGCCGTCACCGCCCTCGGCCGGCTGGCGCGCGCCGGGGTGCCCGGCGCGGACCCGGCCCAGTGGTGGGCGCTGCGGGGCACGACCGACGACCGGCCCCGGCGTGCCGCGGGTGCACCCGTCCGGGTCGCGCCGTCGACCATCGACCACTTCGGCCGGTGCGGCCTCCAGTGGGTCCTGCGCGCCGCCGGGGGCGACGGGCCGTCGATGGGCGCCCAGGACATCGGCACCCTCGTCCACGAGCTCCACCACGACCTCGGCGACGTCGACGCCGCCGACTACGCCGCCGAGCTGGAGCGGCGATGGGGCCGGCTCGGGCTGCCGCCGGGCTGGCTCTCGCGCCGCGACCTGGCCCGCGCGACGTCGATGACCGACCGGCTGGCCGCGTACCACCGGGAGGCCAGCGCCGCGGGATGGCGCCGGGCCGCCTCGGAGGTCCGGATGCGGGTCGCGCTCGGCCGGGCCCTCGTCAGCGGGACCGTGGACCGGGTGGAGGTGGGCCCGGACGGTGCGGTCCGGATCGTCGACCTCAAGACCGGCTCGCGCAAGCCGACGGCCGCCGAGCTGGCCCGCCACGGCCAGCTGGGCGCCTACCAGCTGGCCGTCGAGGCGGGGGCGTTCGCCGAGCACGGCTCCGGCTCCGGCGGAGCGGCCCTCCTCCAGCTCGGGCGCGCCGCCGGGGTGCGGACCACCCTCCAGGAGCAGACGCCGCTCGCCGACGACCCCGAGGACCCGCGCTGGGCGCACGAGCTCCTCGAGCGGACCGCCGAGGGCATGGCCGGCGCCGTCTTCACGGTGACCCCCAGCCGGGAGGTCTGCGGGACCTGCCAGCTCAAGGACTCCTGCCCGGCCCGTCCCGAGGGGCGGAGGCTGTGAGCACCGTCGTCGGCGCCCCGCCCCGCTGGTCCGCGGCCGAGCTCGCCCGGGCGCTCGACCAGCCGTTCGCGCCCACCCCGGAGCAGGCCGCGGTCATCGAGGCCCCCTTGCGCCCGCTCCTCGTCGTGGCCGGGGCCGGGTCCGGCAAGACCGAGACGATGGCCGCGCGCGTCGTCTGGCTCGTCGCCAACGGCCACGTCCGCCCCGACGAGGTCCTCGGGCTGACCTTTACCCGCAAGGCCGCCGGCGAGCTCTCCGAACGGCTCGCGGCCCGGCTCGCCACCCTGCGTGAGGCCGGGCTCTGGGCCCCGGGGGTCGAGGACGGCGCCGCCGTCCTCGACGACGTCCCCACGGTCTCGACCTACCACGCGTACGCCGGGCGCATCGTCCGCGAGCACGGTCTCCGGCTCGGGGTCGAGCCGGAGAGCCGGCTGCTCACGGAGGCCGCCGCCTGGCAGTTCGCCCACGAGGCGGTGGTCGCGTGGGACGGGCCGATGGACGTCGTCGACAAGGCGGAGTCGACCGTGACGACGGCGGTCGTCGACCTCGCCGCCGAGATGGCCGAGCACCTCGTCGACCCGTCCACGGTCGCCGCGCACCTCGCCGAGGTCGTCGCCGCCCTCGAGGCCGTCCCCCCGGGCGAGGGGACCCGCAAGCGGGCGCACCCGATGCGCGAGGTCCTCGACGTCCTGCGTCAGCGCGCCGCCGTCGTGCCGGTCGTCGAGGCCTACCACGCCCTGAAGCGCTCCCGCGACGCGATGGACTTCGCCGACCAGGTGGCCCTCGCCGCGCGCCTGGCGACCGAGGTCCCCCAGGTGGGAGCAGCGGAGCGGCAGCGCTACCGCGCCGTCCTCCTCGACGAGTTCCAGGACACCTCGGAGGCCCAGCTCCAGCTGTTGCGGGCCCTCTTCGTCGCGCAGGGGGAGCCGGTCCCCGTCACCGCGGTCGGTGACCCGCACCAGTCCATCTACGGCTGGCGGGGCGCCTCCGCGACGACCCTCGACCGGTTCCGTTCCGACTTCGCCGACCCCGAGCCCGCCCGCGTCCTGCCGCTCGCGACGAGCTGGCGCAACGACCGCGCCGTCCTCGCCGCGGCGAACGTCGTCGCGGAGCCCCTGGTGGCGACCAGCCGCGTCCCCGTGGAGCCGCTCGCCGAGCGGCCCGGCGCCGGACCGGGCCACGTGTCGGTGGCCCGCCTTCCCACGATGGAGGACGAGGCCCGGCACGTCGTCGACTGGGTCCGCGGCCGGCTCGCCCGCCCGGGGCGACGCACGGCCGCGGTCCTGTGCCGCAAGCGGTCCCAGTTCGACCCCGTCGTCGACGCGCTCGAGGCGGCCGGCGTGCCGTTCGAGGTCGTCGGCCTCGGCGGCCTCGTCCACACCCCGGAGGTGGCCGACCTCCTC
>DASSQJ010000042.1:0-4249 GCA_035702545.1 Phycicoccus sp. | reverse complement strand
GAGCCCGCCCGACTCGACCTGCGCCTGCTGGAGCCGGCGCGACACGATCCGCGCAGTCGGGGTCGCCGGCGTCGCCGTCGTGGGGGCCGCGGGGCTCGCCGGCTGCGGCTCCGCCCAGGACGCCGGCCAGGCGGTGCGCAGCGCCGCGTCCGCGGCCTCCGACGCCATCAAGGCGGCGGACGTGCCGGTGGGCGGCGGCCGCGTGTTCGACGCGCTCAAGGTCGTCGTCACCCAGCCGACGCAGGGGGAGTACAAGGCGTTCTCCGCCGTGTGCACGCACCAGGGCTGCACCGTCGCGGGGGTCGAGGGTGGCCGGATCGTCTGCCCGTGCCACGGCAGCCAGTTCGACATCTCGCCCGGAGCCGTGGTCCAGGGCCCGGCCACCCAGCCGCTGCCGGAGAAGAAGGTGACCGTGGGCGCGGACGGCATCACCGTCAGCTGACGGACCCCCGGCGGCACTCTGGCGTCCGGTGTCGCCGCCCTCGCGCGGGGAGTTCGGGGTGACCCCGAACTCCCCGGCTACCCAGCGTCTTGTTGCCGGTGCTCGGCGGGAGAAGCCGATGTGCAGACGGTGGCGGGGCATCCGGCCGGCGTCGTCCACAGGCGCGGCGGAGCGGAACCCCGTCCACAGCCCAGCACCTCCCGGTTCCACGTCGGTGGCCGGCGTCCCACGATTCCGCCATGGACCAGCTCTTCGATTGGGCGAAGCACCAGGGCGGCGTGTTCACGACCCGGCAGGCGGCACGGCACGGGCTGGATGCCGACGCTCTCACCATGGCAGTCGATCGCGCGCTGGTACGCCGGCTGGCCCAGGGTGTGTACGCCGTCGGCGAGGCGCCCAAGCGCGCAGAGGAACGGCACCTCGAGCTGTGCCGTGGCCTGCTCGCTCGGCACCCCGACGCTGTGTTGGCCGGGCGGTCCGCCGTCGTCGCCCTCGGCCTGCCCGTCTGGGACGTCCCCCTCGCCACGGCGCTCATGCAACGGCCGGTCCAGCGTCAGGTGCGCCGGACCGGCGCAGAAATCCGCCCGCTCGACCCCGACGCCGTCACGCTGTACACCGAGACCGGGCGGGTCCAGCAGACGGTCCGGGCGGTTGCGCAGCTGGCCATCGACCATGGAGCAGCCCGAGGTGTCGTAGCCGCGGACGCGGCGCTGCGCCGGGGGTTGATGACCGTCGCGGACGTCGCGGAGGAGCTGGTGCGGCGGGCCGGTCATCCTCGGGTGCAGCAGCTGGCCGCACTGCACCGGATGTGCGACGCCACTGCCGAGAGCCCTGGCGAGAGCAGGCTGCGCGTGCTCCTCACCGGGTGGGGCTTCGTACTGGAGCCGCAGTTCGTCATCCGGGACGGGGATCGCGTGGTGGCGAGGGTGGACTTCCGCGTCGCCGGGACGCGCGTCCTCATCGAGTTCGATGGCCTCGTCAAGTACCGCGACGGTGGCGCCGACGCCCTGGCGCGCGAGAAGCGGAGGGAGGACCGGCTCCGCGCCCTGGGATGGGTCGTCATCAGGGTGACCTGGCGTGACCTCGAGAACCCAGCGAAGGTCCTCGCCCTCGTGCGGCAGGCGGTCGCGCAGGATGCCGTCCGCCGGCCCTCGGCCGCCGGCTGACCAGGCCCAGACACCGACTTCTCCCGGTGCGCCCCATCAACATGTCGTTGTAGACCGGGGGAGTTCGGCGTCACCCCGAATTCCCCCGGGGGCAGGGACGCACCGGGGGTGTCGGGTCCGCGACGTAGGGTCTTCGGTGTGGCCGACCCGTCGACGTACCGCCCCCGGCCGGGTGAGATCCCGACCGACCCGGGCGTCTACCGGTTCCGCGACAAGGAGGGTCGCGTCATCTACGTCGGGAAGGCGAAGAACCTCCGCGCCCGGCTCAGCTCCTACTTCCAGGACGTCTCGGCGCTGCACCACCGGACCGCGACGATGGTCCGCACCGGCGCGAGCGTCGAGTGGACGGTCGTCTCCACCGAGGTGGAGGCGCTCCAGCTCGAGTACGCGTGGATCAAGGAGTTCGACCCCCGGTTCAACGTCAGGTACCGCGACGACAAGTCCTACCCGTACCTCGCGGTGACGATGGGGGAGGAGTTCCCCCGGGCCATGGTGATGCGCGGCGCCAAGCGCAAGGGCACCCGCTACTTCGGTCCGTACGCCCATGCGTGGGCGATCCGCGAGACCCTCGACCTCGCGATGCGGGTCTTCCCGATGCGGACGTGCTCGACCGGGGTGTTCAAGCGGGCCGCGCAGGTCGGCCGGCCCTGCCTGCTCGGGTACATCGACAAGTGCAGCGCGCCGTGTGTGGGGCGCGTCGACGCCGCCCGCCACCGCGAGATCGCCGAGGACTTCTGCGACTTCATGGCGGGGGAGAGCGGGCGGTTCCTCGGCCGGCTGACCGCCGAGATGAAGGGCGCGGCCGCCGAGCTCGACTTCGAGCGAGCCGCCCGGCTCCGGGACGACATCGGGGCGCTCGAGCGGGTCCTCGAGAAGTCGGCCGTCGTGCTGCCCGACGCCACCGACGCCGACGTCTTCGGCCTCGCCGAGGACGAGCTCGAGGTCGCGGTCCAGCTCTTCCACGTCCGGGGCGGGCGGGTGCGCGGCCAGCGGGGGTGGGTCGCCGAGCGTGACGCGGAGACCACGGCCGAGGTCGTCGAGCACCTGCTCCAGCAGGTGTACGGCGGCGAGTCGAGCGAGGGCGTCCCGCGCGAGGTCCTCGTGCCGGTCCTCCCCGACGACGCCGAGGCCCTCGCGACGTGGCTCGGCGGCATCAGGGGCAGCCGGGTCGACCTGCGGGTGCCGCGCCGCGGCGACAAGCGCACGCTGATGGAGACGGTGGCCCGCAACGCCACCCAGAGCCTGGCCCGCCACAAGGTGACCCGGGCCGGCGACCTCACGACGCGCAGCCAGGCCCTCCAACAGCTCCAGGAGGCCCTCGACCTCGACGACGCCCCGCTGCGGATCGAGTGCTTCGACATCAGCCACGTCCAGGGCACCCAGGTCGTCGGCTCGATGGTCGTCTTCGAGGACGGGCTGCCCCGCAAGTCCGAGTACCGCCGGTTCATCGTCCGGGGCGACGAGACCGGGGCGACCGACGACACGGCGGCGATGCACGAGGTGCTGACCCGCCGGTTCCGCCGGGGGCAGAAGGAGGCGGAGGAGGCTGCCCGCGAGACCGAGGAGACCGGCCGGCCCGCCCGGTTCGCCTACCGGCCCAACCTCGTCGTCGTCGACGGCGGCCTCCCGCAGGTGAACGCGGCCGCGCGTGCCCTCGAGGACGTCGGCGCCGTCGACATCGCCGTCGTCGGGCTCGCGAAGCGGCTCGAGGAGGTCTGGCTGCCCGCGGAGGACCACCCCGTCGTGCTGCCGCGGTCGAGCGAGGGCCTCTACCTCCTCCAGCGGGTCCGCGACGAGGCGCACCGGTTCGCCATCACCTTCCACCGCCAGCGCCGGTCCAAGGCGATGACGACGAGCGCGCTCGACGGCATCCCCGGCCTCGGGGAGAAGCGGCGCAAGGCGCTGCTCGCCCGCTTCGGGTCGGTGAAGCGGATGCGCCGGGCCAGCGTCGAGGAGCTCGCGGGCGTTCCGGGCATCGGCCCTGCGCTGGCGGCCGTCGTTGCGGCAGAGTTGGGGTCGGGCGAAGCGGTGCCCGCGGTGAACCTCGCGACCGGTGAGGTCCTCGACGACGAAGGAGACACGGCGTGAGCGAGACGGCGGCCGAGGACGGCCGGACGAGCACCGCGGACTTCGTCATCGTCACCGGGATGAGCGGCGCCGGCCGGTCGACCGCCGCCAACGTCCTCGAGGACCACGGGTGGTACGTCGTCGACAACCTCCCGCCCCAGCTGATCCCGGCGATGGCCGAGCTCGCGACCCGCGCCCGCGACGCCGGCACCCACGACCTGAGGATCGCCGCCGTCGTCGACGTCCGCGCCCGGCCGTTCACGAGCGAGCTGCGCACCGGGCTCGCCGCCCTGCGGGAGACCGGGTGGAGCCCCCACCTGATCTTCCTCGACGCCACCGACGAGGCTCTCGTCCGGCGCTTCGAGAGCGTCCGCCGCCCCCACCCCCTTCAGGGCGAGGGCCGGCTGCTCGACGGCATCCAGACCGAGCGTCGGCTGCTCGGTGACCTCCGGGCCGACGCCCAGGTCGTCATCGACACCTCGGGGCTCAACGTCCACCAGCTCCGTCGCAAGCTCACCCCGCTCGTCGGGGGCTCGCGGGGGCCGAGCCTGCGGCTGGCCATCATGTCCTTCGG
>DASSQJ010000041.1:0-8153 GCA_035702545.1 Phycicoccus sp. | reverse complement strand
GCGCCGCCGCGTCGGCTGCGGGTGTAGTCCTCCACCGGCAACGGCGAGGCGAAGCGGACCGTGACCCGTCCGATGTCGTTGAGCGACAACGACTCGGCTCCGGCGAGCCGGAGCGTGTCGAGGTCGAGGCGCCCGTCGACCGAGCGCACGACGGCGAGCACCGTCCGCGCCCCGTGCTTGACGAGGACCCGGGCGCCCGGCAGCAGAATCCGGTCGCCGAGCCAGCAGACGAGGGCCTGGACCTCCTGACGCAGCGGCACCTGGTCGTCGGCGCCGACGAGGACGTCCCCGCGGCTGACGTCGACGGCGTCGGCGAGGCGCAGGCTGACCGACTGCGGTGCGACCGCGACGTCGAGGGACCGGTCGCCGAGGTCGATGCCCACGACGCGCGAGCGCGTCCCCGACGGCAGGACCACCACCTGGTCGCCGACCCGGACCACGCCGGACGAGACCTGCCCCGCGTACCCCCGGTACTCGACGTGCTCCGCGGAGCGGGCCGCCGTCTGCGGCCGGATGACGAGCTGCACCGGCATCCGGAACGGCTCGGCCGCGGGCTCGCCACCGGGGGAGAGGGACTCGAGGAGCTCGAGCAACGAGGGGCCGTCGTACCAGGGAGTACCAGCGGACCGGTCGACGACGTTGTCCCCGTGCAGGGCAGAGACCGGCACCGCGTGGGCATCCGGGATGCCCAGACCGGTGGCGATGCGTCGCACGTCGGCGGCGACGCGACGGAAGACCTCCTCGCTGTGCTCGACGAGGTCGATCTTGTTCACCGCGATGACGACGTGCGGCACGCGCATGAGACCCGCGACGGCGAGGTGGCGGCGGGTCTGCTCGAGGACTCCCTTGCGGGCGTCGACGAGGAGCACGAGCGCGTCGGCCGTGGAGGACCCGGTCACCGTGTTGCGGGTGTACTGGACGTGCCCGGGGCAGTCGGCGAGGACGAAGGAGCGGTTGGCCGTGGCGAAGTACCGGTAGGCCACGTCGATGGTGATGCCCTGCTCCCGCTCGGCGCGCAGGCCGTCGGTGAGCAGCGCGAGGTCGGCGGTGGCGAGCCCGCGGTCGCGGCTCACCCGCTCGACGGCGTCTAGCTGGTCGGCGAGGACCGACTTCGAGTCGTGGAGGAGCCGCCCGACGAGCGTCGACTTTCCGTCGTCGACGGATCCCGCGGTGGCGAGGCGCAGCAGAGTCTGCATCAGAAGTACCCCTCCTTCTTCCGGTCCTCCATGGCGGCCTCCGAGATCCGGTCGTCCGCGCGGGTGGCGCCGCGCTCGGTGATGCGGGTGGCCGCCACCTCGGCGACGACGTCGGCCACGGTGGCCGCCGGGCTCTCGACCGCTCCGGTGCACGACATGTCCCCGACGGTCCGGTAGCGGACGACACGGCGTTCGAGCCGCTCGCCGGCCCGCGGCTGGGACCACGGGCCGACGGCGAGCAGCATCCCGTCGCGGCGGAACACCTCGCGCTCGTGGGCGTAGTAGAGCGCGGGCAGCTCGATGGCCTCCCGCTCGACGTACCGCCACACGTCGAGCTCGGTCCAGTTCGACAGGGGGAAGACGCGGACGTGCTCGCCCGGGCGGTGACGCGGGTTGAAGAGGTTCCACAGCTCGGGCCGCTGGTTCTTGGGGTCCCACTGGCCGAAGTCGTCGCGGAGGCTGACGACGCGCTCCTTGGCCCGCGCCTTCTCCTCGTCCCTGCGGCCACCGCCGAAGACGCCGTCGAAGCGGTGCTGCGCGATGGCCCCGAGCAGCGGCTGCGTCTGGAGCGGGTTGCGCGTCCCGTCCGCGCGCTCGCGGAGCCGGCCGTCGTCGATCCAGTCCTGGACCGAGGCCACCTCGAGCCGCAGCCCGAGCCGCCGCACCGTGGCGTCCCGGTAGTCGAGGACCTCCGGGAAGTTGTGCCCGGTGTCGACGTGCAGCACGGGGAAGGGGATCGGTGCGGGCCAGAACGCCTTGGCGGCGAGGTGGAGCATGACGACGGAGTCCTTGCCGCCGCTGAAGAGCAGGACGGGCCGCTCGAGCTCGGCGGTGATCTCGCGGATGACGAGGATCGCCTCGGACTCGAGGAGGTCGAGCTGGCTCAGCGTCGGCAGGTCGTCCTCGGGAAGCGAGGGGACGAGCGTGTCGGTGACGGTCATGTGTGGATCCCGCACTCGGTCTTGGCGAAGCCGGCCCAGCGGCCGGATCGGGGGTCGGCGCCCGGTTCGACCCGGGCCGTGCACGGCTCGCAGCCGATGGAGGGGTAGCCGTCGGACAGGAGGAGGTTGACGGGGACGCGGTGCTGCGCCGCGTGGCCGACGAGGTCGTCGAAGGACCAGGCCGCCAGCGGGTTCACCTTGACGAGGCCGTTGGCATCGTCGAACGCGACGAGCGGGGTGTCGGCGCGGGTGGCCGACTCCTCCCGGCGCACCCCGGTGACCCAGCACTCGTAGCCGGCCAGGGCCGCCCGCAGCGGCTCCACCTTGCGCATCCGGCAGCAGGCGGCCGGGTCGCGCTCGTGGAGCCGAGGGCCGTGCTCGGCGTCCTGCTCGGCCACGGTGAGCCGAGGTCGGACGTCGACGACCCGCACGGGAAGCGAGTGCGCCACCTCCTCACGAGTCCCGTACGTCTCGGCGAAGTGGTAGCCGGTGTCGAGGAAGAGGACGTCGACGCCCGGCGCGTGGCGGGAGACGAGGTGCGGCAGCACGGCGTCCGCCATCGAGCAGGCGACGGCCAGGGACCCGCGGAAGGTCGCGGACGCCCAGGCGAGGACGTCGTCCGCGGTGCCCTCGCCGAGGCGCCGTGCCGCGTCCTCGGCGAGGGCCCGCAGCTCCTCCGTGGTCCGCCGGGGCATCCCCGTCGTGGTGGACGTCATCGCAGCTCCTCGTCGTCGACCCGGTGGACCCACTGCGCGAAGGTCTCTCCCGTGCCGCGCTGGGCGAGGAAGCGACGCACGAGGCGCTCCACGAGGTCGGGCAGCCCCTCGGCGGTGACCTTGAGGCCGCGCACCGTGCGGCCGAGGCCGGCCTCGTCGCGGCTCTCGGAGGCCAGTCCGCCGCCGAGGTGGACCTGGAACCCCGGATGCTGCTCGCCGTCGACGGTCACGACCTGGCCCTTGAGGCCGATGTCGGCGACCTGGATGCGCGCGCACGAGTTGGGGCAGCCGTTGACGTGCAGGGTGATCGGGGTGTCGAGCGCGTCGGCGACGTCCGAGAGCCGGCGCTCGAGCTCGGTGATCGCCGTGGCCGCCGTCGCCTTGGTCTCGACGATGGCGAGCTTGCAGTACTCGATGCCCGTGCACGCGATCGTGTTGCGGCGGAACGGGCTCGGCGTGGTCGACAGGCCGAGCTGCTCGAGGCCCACCACGAGCGCCTCCACCCGGTCGGGCTCGACGTCGAGGACGACGAGCTTCTGGTGTGGCGTGAGCCGCAGCCGAGTGCTGCCCGCATCCGCCATGAGGTCGGCGAGGCCGTCGAGGACGTCCCCACTGACCCTGCCGACGACGGGCGCGGCCCCGACGTAGGACCGGCCGTCCTTCTGGGCGTGCACGCCGACGTGGTCCCCGGGCCCGGTGGCGGGCGCGGGGGGTGGCCCGTCGGGGAGGGCGTACCCGAGGTAGTCCTCCTCGAGGACTCGCCGGAACTCGGCCGTGCCCCACTCGGCGAGGAGGAACTTCAGCCGGGCCTTCGCGCGCAGCCGCCGGTACCCGTGGTCGCGGAAGACGCGGATGACCCCGTGCCAGACATCCGCGGCGAGGTGCTCGGGGACGAAGGTGCCGAGCCGTTCGGCGAGCCGGGGCGCCGTCGACAGGCCGCCGCCGACCCAGAGGTCGTAGCCGGGCCCGAGGTCGGGGTGGACGACCCCGACGAGCGAGATGTCGTTGACCTCGTGGACGACGTCGAGGCCGGGGTGCCCCGTGACGGCCGACTTGAACTTCCGGGGCAGGTTCGCGAGCTCGGGGTCGCCGACGAAGCGGCGGACGATCTCGTCGATGACAGGCGTGGGGTCGATGACCTCGTCGGCAGCGATACCGGCGAGTGGGCTGCCGAGGACGACGCGTGGGGTGTCGCCGCACGCCTCGGTCGTCCGGAGGCCGACCGCCTCGAGCCGCCGCCAGATCTCCGGGACGTCCTCGACCCGGACCCAGTGGTACTGGACGTTCTGACGGTCGCTGATGTCGGCGGTCCCCCGGGCGAACTCCCGCGAGATGGTGGCGAGGGTGCGGAGCTGGTCGAGCTCGAGCGCCCCGCCGTCGAGCCGGACCCGCAGCATGAAGTACTCGTCGGAGAGCTCGTGCGGCTCCAGGCTCGCGGTCCGGCCCCCGTCGATGCCGGGCCGCCGCTGGGTGTACAGCCCCCACCACCGGAAGCGGCCGTGCAGGTCGTCGTCGGGGATGGAGGCGAAGCCCTCCCTGGCGTAGACGTTCTCGATGCGCTCGCGCACGTCGAGCCCCCCGCCGGCCTGCTTCATCGCCTCGTTCGCGTTGAGGGGCGTGCGTCCGTCGACGGCCCACTGGCCGTGCGAGCGGTCGGCGCGAGGCGCGCGCAGGCGGCCCGCTGCAGGGGAGGCGGTGGTCGTCATCGGAGCCCTCTCGATTACGTGGAGTTTGAGAATGCATAACGGAGAGTTATCGACGCGAGCCGGGTCCACGATGTGGGCATGCCCGCCGCGGTACGCCCCTCCCGCGGTGCGTCCGCGGCGGTCGGATGGGCGTGAGCAGCACCTCGCCACTGCGCACTTGTGGGTGAGGTGTCCCGGCGGGACGCTGGATGGTGCGGGAGCCGGCCGGGAGCGAGGTGGTTCGGTGACCTGGGTGCAGTTGGAGCACGGCCTCGGTGCGGCGCTGCGCGCGAACCGTCCCGGCTCGGGGGTCCCCCACGTCGTGGTGGCCCTGCCCTCCCTCAACCTCGGACCCTCGCTCCTCGTCCACTACGCGCGGCGGATCCCGGCCCTCGAGCACCGGTTCCTCCTCGGGGTCCCCATGCTCGCCCGGGTCCGTGACGCCGAGCTCGTCCTCGCCTGCTCGGTCCCACCGCCGCCCTGCGAGGTCGACCACTGCTTCTCCCTGCTGCCGCCGGACGCCAGGGACGACTGCCGCCGCCGGTTCCGGGTGCTCTCCGTTGACGACCCCTCGTCCCGCCCGCTCGCCGGGAAGCTGCTCGACCGACCGGACCTCGTCGAGCGCCTGCGCGGCTGGATCGGCGACCGTCCCGGCTTCATCGAGCCGTGGAACGTCACCGACACCGAGGTGGCCCTGGCCGAGGCGCTCGGCATCCCGGTCAACGGCACGGCGCCGGAGCTGTGGCCGCTGGGGTTCAAGAGCGCGGGGCGCCGGCTGCTCCGCGAGGCAGGGGTCCCGGTCTCGGACGGCGCCGAGGACGTGCGGGGCGTCGACGACGCCCTCGCGGCGATCGAGGCCATCCGCAGCAGGCGGCCCGACTGCCGCGGGGTCGTCGTCAAGACCGACAACAGCGGCTCGGGCGACGGCAACCGCGTCATCCGTCTCGGTGCCGGCCAGGACGCCCGCGAGGCCCTGAGCCACCTGCCGGACTGGTACGTCGAGGACCTGCACCACGGCGCGGTCGTCGAGGAGCTGGTGTGCGGGGAGCCGTTCTCCAGCCCCAGCGTCCAGGTCGACCTCCTGCCGGACGGACCGCCCCGGGTCGTCTCGACCCACGAGCAGGTGCTCGGCGGGTCCGAGGGCCAGGTGTACCTGGGCTGCCGGTTCCCCGCCGACGAGGGGTACGCCGCGGACCTCGCCCGGTACGGCCTGGCCGCCGGCGAACGGCTCGGGCGCCGCGGCGCCCTGGGCCGCATCGGCATCGACTTCGCTGCCGGACGCGCCCCCGACGGCCGCCTCCGACTGTGCGCACTCGAGGTCAACCTGCGCAAGGGCGGGACCACCCACCCCTTCGCGGTGCTCCGGAACCTCGTGCCGGGGCGCTACGACCTCGCCGCGGCGCGGTGGGTCGCCGACGCCGGCGGGCACCGGTTCTACGAGGCCACCGACAACCTCCTCGACCCGGCCTGGCTCGGCCGCGACCCGGCGGAGGTCATCGACTCGGTGCGTGGGGCCGGGCTGGAGTTCGATCACAGCCGCGGGGTCGGCGTCGTCCTGCACATGCTGTCCGGACTCGCGGTCGAGGGCCGGATGGGGCTCACCGCCATCGGTACCTCACGGGCCCACGCGGCCGGGCTCTTCGCCGCGACCGTGGAGGTCCTGCGCGGCTGAAGGACCACGCCGGAGGCAGCGTGGAGGCGCCTCCGTCACACGGTGCCGGCGCGGTCCGCGGCGACGGTGCTCGCGTCGGCGTGGGCCGAGACGAGCGCGACGACGAGCCGGTCGGCGGCGTCGTTGGCGCTGGCCAGCAGCCGCGTCGTCATCGACGTGCTCAACCCGTTCCGGCAGGCCAGCTCGCCGAGGACGTCGAGGAGCAGGCTGCGCCGCCGGTGGAACGCCGCGACCGTCTCCCCGAGGTCACCGCCCCGCCGCGCCGCGAGGCGCCCGTGGAGCGCCGCGGCCTCCAGCGCGGGGGCGATGGCGGCCTCCCGCTCGCGTCGGGAGCCGGCATCCACGTATCCGAGGACCCCGTCGACCATCGCCCGCCCGGCGAGGGCGAGCACGAGGCGGGTCTGCTCGTCGGCGCCGGACAGCCACGAGACGTCGGGGCACGCGGTCGACATGCCGTCGCGGATGACGTCGACGACCCGCCCCGGGGAGCCCCCGAGCGAGGCGAGCGACGGCTCCCGGCGCGCGGGCGAGGGCAGCAGGCTCTCGAGGGTCGAGCGCGCGTACCGGCGGTGGCCGCCCGGAGTCGTGAAGGTCTCGATCTTCCCGGCGACGCTCCACCGCCGCAGGGTCGCGGGGGAGACGCCGAGCATCTCGCTCGCCTCGTGGACCCCGAGCCAGACCGGGGCCTCGTCGGCGACGTGGTGGCGCGTGGTGGTCACCGCTAGCCTCCTGCCGCCTCGAGGTTCGCGTTCGACCTCGGCAGCACCGGGTCCTTGTGGCACTCGGCGCAGTACGCCGGCTGGTGGCAGACGGCGCAGGCGTTGGCCGTGCCCGCCGCCGTCACGGACGCCGCGTGGTTGTACAGCATCTCGTCGTGGCTGACGTTGATCGCGCCGGTCTCGTGGCAGTTCGCGCAGTAGCTCGTCTTGTGGCACGAGCCGCACGTGGCCGGGTCGGCCGAGGTGCTCTTCGCGACGTTGCGGTGGTCGAAGACCCACAGCGGGTCGTCGTGGTCCGTGGGCCGGCTCCCCAGGGGGACGTTGGCGACGGTGCGGCTGCCCTGGGGCGCGGTGTGGCAGGTGTCGCAGGTGGACGGGATCGTCTCCCTCGTCACCTGGCCCTTGACGACCTTGTAGTGGGCGCCGTCGTGGCAGCGGAAGCATCCGGGGGAGGACTGGTGCCCGAGGTTGTCCGGGTAGGTGCCGCTGCGCGTGTTCATCTGCGACGTCACGGTCTCGTCGAAGATGGCGCGGATGCTGCGGGTGGCGGCGGAGATCTGCGCGGCGTCCTCCTTCGCCACGAGGGGGTACTTCGACGCGTAGAACTCGGGAAGCCGGTCGATGGCGGCCCGGCCCTGCTCGTCGGTCTCGTACTTCGTCGTGAGCAGGGCGACGGCGTTGCGCTTGACGAAGGGCAGGTCAGGGCTGATGGAGCCGTCCGCCATGGCGGCGTCGACGGCCCGGTCGGCCGTCGGCGAGTAGTGGCCGACCCGGTTGTGGCAGGCGAGGCAGTCCATGGTGCGTGTCGCCTGGGTCGCGCTGAGCCGGGCGAGGTCGGCGTCGGCGTTGTTCGACTCGCGCACCTGTCGCTCGGCGATGTACTGCTCGCGCTCGCCGGTCTTGCTGTCGACGAAGCTGACGCTGTCGATGGTCTGCTGGTGCTCGTCGGGCGAGGTGTAGGTGACCTCCTGGAGCACGTGCCAGTGCAACGACACCGGGTCGGGGCCGTCGGCGTTGGCCGGCCGGATGAGCACGGCGAGGTCGTTGCGGGTGTTCTCCTCGTCCTTGGCGAACGCGGCCCGGGTGATGAGCTTGGTCGGCTGTCCGGCCTTGGCGATCTGCGAGAGCGGATGGCACTGCTCACACGTGTTCTCGACGGGGGGAAGCTCGTCGTGGGGGATCGGGGGGATGGGGGTCGGGTAGGTGTTCGTCACGAGGGCGTAG
>DASSQJ010000040.1:0-2611 GCA_035702545.1 Phycicoccus sp. | reverse complement strand
ACCGGCTTCGTCGTCGAGTACGCCTACCGCACCGCAGGTTCGGACGTCAGCACACTGTCGGTCGGCGTCATCCTCGCAACCGTGACCGGCGGCCGCATCTCCCGGCTCCTCATCACGTGCGCCGGCTCCTGGGACGCCGAGGCGGAGGCCCGGATCTACGGGGTCGTGACCGCGTGAGCGCGGACCGGCAGCTCGCGCCCTCGACCGTCGAGGAGGAGGCCGGCGCCCTCGCCGGCCGCCTCTTCGAGGCCGCGCTCGCGGTCCTGGAGTTCCCGACGATCTGGCTCGGCACCAAGCTCGGCCTGTACGCGGCGGTCACCGAGCCGGGGAATGCCGCGGAGGTCGCCGCCCGCAGCGGCGTCCGCGAGCGGTACGCCCGCGAATGGCTCGAGCAGCAGGCGATCGCAGGGCTCGTCACCGTCGAGGACGCCGCGGCGCCGCCGGGGGAGCGACGGTACGTGCTGTCCGACGCCCAGCGGCTCGTCCTCCACGACGACTCGCCGTTCAACCTGGGCGCCCTCGCGTACTTCTCCGGGGGCCTCGGCGAGTCCCTCCCGCACGTGCTCGACGCCTGGCGGTCCGGCACCGGGCTGTCCTATGCCGCCTACGGGGACGACTTCCGCACCGGGCAGGGCCTGTTCAACAAGGGCGACTACCACGGGCCGCTCACGACGAGCTGGCTGCCGTCCGTGCCGGATCTGGATGCGGCGCTGCGGAGGGACGGCGCTCGCGCCCTCGACGTCGGCTGCGGCGTCGGGTGGTCGAGCATCGCCCTCGCCACGGCGTACCCGGGGCTGTCCGTCCTCGGCATCGACAGCGACGAGTCGTCGGTCATGGATGCCCGGGCGAATGCCGCCTCGGCCGGACTGTCCGACCGGGTCAGGTTCGAGGTTCGGGCGGCCCAGGAGGGCGCGCCGGGAGAGTTCGACTCGGCGTTCTTCTTCGAGAGCCTCCACGACCTCGGGCACCCGGTGCCGGCGCTCGCCGCCGTCCGGAGCACCCTGCGGGAGGGCGGGGCCGTCTTCGTCATGGAGGAGGGGGCGGCGGAGCAGTTCGCCCCCGACGGCTCACCGGTCGAGCGGATCCTCGCCGCCTCGAGCGTGCTGCACTGCCTGCCCGTGGGCCTGTCCGAGGACGGCGCGGAGGGCACCGGCGCGCTGCTCCGGCCGGCGACGCTCGCGGCATTCGCCGAGCAGGCGGGCTATGCGTCCTCGGAGGTGCTGCCCATTGAGCACGACATGATGCGCTTCTACCTGCTCAGGACCTGAGGCCGGAGATCCGGGTCAGGCGCCCGGCGAGGGCCTCCCTCCGCCGGGCGTTGCCCGGCAGGTCGAGATAGCCCTCGCCGAATGCCGACAGCAGGTCGTCGTCCAGCCGGCGGACCGCCCCGGGCGGGTACTTGTAGTCCATCGAGCGCGTGACCGCTGCACTGTCGACGTCCCGGAGGGCAGCGGACAGGTCGTCGAGGGTCCGCAGTCCGAGCTCGTCGAGGATGCCCTCGATCCACTCGTACTGCTCGGTCCTGGACCACCCTGCATTCGCATAGCGCCCGGCGAGGAAGGTCGCGAGCTCGCGCGGACCGACCCCGGCGTCCCGGTCCTCGGCGACCGGCTCGCCGGACAGGCCCGCCTGCAGCTGGTCGCGGATGGCGCCGAACTCCTTGTCCGCGAGCTCGAGGAGGCCGGCGGCGAGCGTGAAGCGGCGGTCGAGGTCGGGCACCTGCTCCGGCGGGATCGTGCCCTTGTAGCGGGTGTCGTGCTCGAACTCGGCCCACGCGTGCTGGAGCACGGTCCGGACCTGGACCGAGGCGCACCGGAGCGGGTCGTAGGCCGGTGGCCGACCGTCGACCGGCGGGTCGAGCGACACGAGCAGGTGCCGGCTGGCGTAGCCGAAGCGGCCCTCGCGCGCCGTCTCCTGGCCCATGTCGCGGTCGTCGAGGACGGTCAGCTGCTCGCTGAGCAGCTCGGCGACGGCGACGACGTCGCTGAGGACGTAGGTGATGACGCGGACGCCCACCTGGTCGGTGATCACCCGGTGCAGGTCGGCCTCCTCGCCGAGCTCGGCGCGCAGTCGGCGTGCCTTGCCGGTGAACGAGGCGACGCTCTTGGCGCGGCCGCTCACCGTGAGGTAGTTGATCCCGGCGTCGTCGATGATCCCGCGGACGAGCTCGACGAAACGGTCGCTCGCGACGACGAGCTCGGGGTGCAGGGCGGTGTAGTCGGCGGTGACCCGGTCGAGGTGGCGCATGCTCATGCGGTCACGCTCCGCCCGACGCGGAGGACGCGGAAGCCGCTGCCCGTCGCGTACCGGTCGACGTGGTGGGTGCTCGCGAGGGCGTCCGCCAGCCAGCGCTGGAGGCTGTCGCTCCCGAGGTTCTTCTGGACGACGAGGAATGCCTCGCCCCCCGGACGCAGCCGCGGCAGCCAGGTGAGGAGCAGGTCGTGGAGGACGGCCTTGCCGACCCGGACGGGCGGGTTGGACCAGATGAGGTCGAACTCCCGCCCGGGAACGCCTTCGGGCGTCCTCGCGTGGACGTTGTCGAGTCCCAGCCGGTCGGCATTGCGCCGGGTCAGCTCGAGCGAGCGCTCGTTGACGTCGACCGCCCAGACGT
>DASSQJ010000039.1:0-13240 GCA_035702545.1 Phycicoccus sp. | reverse complement strand
CCCGGTCACCCATGGCGGTCGATCCGGTTCGGTGGCCGGCGTTACGAGCGTGCCGCTCGACCCGTGAGGGTGCTGGCTCATCCCAGGGTCTGGATCTCCAGCGCTCCCTCAGCGTACCGGCGACGCAGCTGCTTCTTGTCGAACTTGCCGACGCTCGTCTTCGGCACCTCGTCGATGAGCGCCCACCGCTCGGGCAGCTGCCAGTGCGCGAGCTTGTCCTCGAGGAACCCGCGCAGCGACTCCGGCGTGACGTCGGCACCCTCGCGGAGGACGACGGTGGCGAGGGGTCGCTCGCCCCACCGCTCGTCGGGGACCCCGACGACGGAGGCCTCGAGGACGTCCGGGTGGGCCATGATCGCGTTCTCGAGGTCGACCGAGCTGATCCACTCCCCGCCGGACTTGATGACGTCCTTGGCGCGGTCGGTGAGCCGGAGGAAGCCGTCCGGGGTCAGCGTGCCGACGTCACCGGTGCGCAGCCAGCCGTCGTGGAACTTGTCGGCCATCTCGGCGAGCTCGTTCTCGGACTCCCCGCCGAAGGCGTTGTACGAGCCGGTGATCCACGGTCCGCGGACCTCGAGCTCGCCGACGCTCTCGCCGTCCCACGGCACCTCGCCGCCGTCGGGGCCGATGAGCCGCCCCTCGACCCCGAGCACGAGCCGGCCCTGGGAGGTGGCGTAGTCCCAGTAGGCGTCCGACCCCTCCTCCACCGCGGCCGGAGGCACTGCCGCGGTGCCGATCGGGGACATCTCGGTCATGCCCCACGCGTGGAGGATGGTGATCCCGTGCTTCTCCTTGAACGACTTCATCAGGGCAGGGGGCGCGGCCGACCCGCCGACGATGAGTCCGCGGCACGTCGACACGTCGACCTCGTTCGCCTCGAGGTGGTGGAGCAGGTCGAGCCAGATCGTCGGCACACCGGCTCCGTAGCTGACCTTCTCGCTCTCGATCATCGTCGCGAGCGGCGCCGCCTGGAGGAACCGGTCCGGCATGACGAGGGAGGCGCCGACCGCCATCGCGAGGTACGGGAAGCCCCACGCGTTGGCGTGGAAGAGCGGGACGACGACGAGCAGCCGGTCCCCCTGACGGGTGTCGGTGGTCATCGCGGTCGTCACCGCGTGGAGGTAGTTCGACCGGTGCGAGTACGAGACGCCCTTGGGGTTGCCCGTCGTCCCGGAGGTGTAGCACATCGACGACGCGGAGTTCTCGTCGAGGTCCTGCGGCCAGTCGTACGTCGTCGGGTGTCCCTCGAGGAGGGTGGACCAGTCGTGGACGCTCTCGACGTGGTCAGGCGCCCCGAGCGCGGCGCGGGTCTCGTCGTCGACGGGGCCGTTGACGACGACGTGGCGGACCTTGGGCAGGTGGGCGAGCAGCTTGGCGAACGGGGCCGCGAGGGTGTTGTCGACGATGACGACCTTCGAGCCGCCGTGGTTCGCGACGTAGAGGATCTGCTCGGGGAACAGCCGGATGTTGAGGGCGTGGAGCACCGCGCCCATCGACGGTACGGCGAGGTAGGTGACGAGGTGCTCGGCGTTGTTCCACATGAACGTGGCGACCCGGTCGTCGCCCTCGACCCCGAGTCCGTGGAGGGCGTGCGCGAGCTGGGCCGCCTGGCGCCCGACCTCTGCGTACGTGGCGCGGCGCGGGCCGTCGGCGGTCCACGTCACGACCTCCTGGTCGGCGTGCAGCGTCGTCCCGAACCGCAGGATCTGGCTGATGAGGAGGGGTGTCGGCTGCATCGTGCTGTCCATGGGGACAGCAAACCCTCTAACCCCGCGGAGCGGAAGCCCTCGTCCAGCTCAGTCCTCGCCGTCCTCCGGCGGCCGGAGTCCTTCGTAGATCTCCTTGCACGTCGGGCAGACCGGGAAGCGCTGCGGGTCGCGGTTCGGCACCCACACCTTTCCGCAGAGCGCCGTGACCGGTTCACCGGACAGCGCGCTCTCGAGGATCTTCTCCTTGCGGACGTAGTGGGCGAAGCGCTCGTGGTCCCCGGGCTCCGCGACCTCCGGGACGGTCTCGGTGCGCTCGAGCACGGCCGTCTGGGTCTGCGGCTGCTGCCCGGGTGCGTTCGGGTCGTCCAGCGGCGGCGTCGAGTCGCTCATGGGGAGGAGCCTACGCCGCGCTCCTCAGTTGAGGTCGGGGTCGGGCGGGTACCACGCGACCCACCGCAGCGGGTCCGGCTGCCGCCGCAGCACGCACCGCCAGAGGTCGTCCGGGGTGTCGGTGAAGGCGTCGTGCGCCTCGGCGTCGACGACCCACCAGGAACCGGTGCGGATCTCCTCCTCGAGCTGTCCGGGCGACCAGCCGGCGTAGCCCGCGAAGATGCGCAGCCCCGCGACCTCCGGCACGACGAGCACCGGAGGAGTGTCGAGGTCGACGAGCGCGACGGAGCCGAAGAGCCGCCGCACCCCGGTGGGCTCCGGCGAGTCGCCCGGGACGGCGACGAGGCCGAGGGCGGAGTCCAGCTGGACCGGCCCGCCCTGGAAGACCTTGGCGGGCCGGCTCGCGTGCTCCTCCCATCCCGGGAGGACGTCGTCGATGTCGGCGTCGATCGGGCGGTTGAGGACCAGCCCCTGCCCCCCGTCGTCGCCGTGGTGGAGCATGAGGACCACACTGCGCCGGAAGACTCCCTCGTCGATCTGCGGGGTCGCGACGAGGAGCCGACCGGTCGTGTGGCTCAGGCTCACCCGTCCATTCTGCCCCGGCCCGCGCCGCTGCGTCCGGCGCTCGCGCGAGGACCCCGGCCCGCGGGTCGACCGCCACCGCGCGGTCCGCCCCGACCGGCCCGAGGCCCCGCCGGACGCCCGCCGCGGCGCTCGCGACGCTGCCCCTCGAGGATGGGACGCCACACCTCGTCGGGCACGGGGACCGCGCTCGGGGCACGGCCGCCGAGGCTCTTGACCGTGGCGTCGCCGGGCGAGACGCGGGCGATCTGCGCATCCGCGCCGGCCTGCTCGACGATCCGGGTGACCATCCGGCGCTGGTGCGGCAGGGCGAGCATGACGACGGCGCCCTGCTCCCCCGCCCGGGCGGTGCGGCCCGCCCGGTGGAGGTAGTCCTTGTGGTCGCGGGGCGGGTCGACCTGGACGACGAGCCCGACGTCGTCGACGTGGATGCCGCGGGCGGCCACGTCGGTCGCGACGAGCACCCCGACCCGGCCGTCCCGGAACGCGCCGAGCACCCGGTTGCGGATCGCCTGGGAGAGCCCGCCGTGCAGCGCCGCGGCCAGCACCCCCTTGGCGCGCAGCTCGCCGGCGATCCGGTCCGCACCGAGCTGGGTGCGGGCGAAGACGATGACCCGGCCCTCGCGTCCGGCGAGCTCGGCGGTGAGCGCCTTCTTCTCCTGCGGGTCGACGAGGAGCACGTGGTGGCTCATCGTCGTCACGGCCGCCTGGGCCTCGTCGGTCGAGTGGGTCACCGGGTCGACGAGGTACCGCTCGACGAGCGCGTCGACGCCCCGGTCCAGGGTCGCCGAGAAGAGCAGCCGCTGGCCGCCCTCGGGCAGCGCGTCGAGGATCGCGGTCACCTCGGGGAGAAAGCCCATGTCGGCCATGTGGTCGGCCTCGTCGAGGACGGCGATCTCGACGTCGCCGAGCTCGACGGCACCGCGCTCCATGAGGTCCGCGAGCCGGCCCGGCGTCGCGACGAGGACGTCGACGCCCCGGGCGAGGGAGGAGATCTGCGGCTCGTAGGAGAGGCCACCGGCGACGAGGCGGTGCCGCATCCCCGTGACGTGGACGAACGGCTCGAGCGCGTCGCTCACCTGCATGGCGAGCTCTCGCGTCGGCACGAGGACGAGCGCCCGGGGGCGGCGGCTGGCCGGCCGGCCACCGCCGGCGAGGCGGGCGAGCATCGGCAGCCCGAAGGCGAGGGTCTTGCCGGAGCCGGTCCGACCGCGGCCGAGGACGTCCCGCCCGGCGAGCGCGTCCGGGATGGCTGCCGCCTGGATCGGGAACGGCTCGGTGATGCCGTCGCGGGCGAGGCGCTCGACGAGCCGGTCCGGCAGCCCGAGGGCGGCGAAGCCGTTGTCCTCGGTGACCTCCTTGGGTCCGCCTGCGGTCGACGAGTAGCGCGTCCAGGTGTCCGCTTCGGCCCGCAGCGCCTCGGCCTCCTCGAACGAGACCGGGGGCTCGGCGTGCCGGCCCTCGTGGCGGTCGCGGCGGGCCGGGTCGGCGACGCGGGGGCTCCGCTCGCGGACCGGGCGGTCGCCGCGCTCCCGCCGGGGGCGGGTGTCGTGCGGGCGGTGGACGGGATGCTCGCCGCGCTTCGGGCCCTCGCGGCGTCCCTCGCCGCGGGAGCCGTCCCGGGCGGCGGCGTCGCGACGGCGGTCCTCGCGTGGGCGGTCCTCGCGTGGGCGGTCGCTGCGGGGGCGGTCGCTGCGGGGGCGGTCGCCGCGGGTGCGGTCGGTCTCCCGGCGGTCGCCGCGGCGGGGGTCCTCGCGGTCCCACCGGGGCGAGCGTTCGCTGCGCGGCCGCTTGCCCCGGCCGTCCTCGTCCGCGCCGGCGCGAGCCGGACGCCCGGACGGACGGGAGGTCGCGGCCTGGCCGCGGTGCGGCTTCTTCGGGCCCTTGCGGGCCTCCGCCTTCTGGGCGGCGGTCCAGCGGGCCTTCGGCCCGGATGCCTTCTTGGGCATGGGGATGTTCACCTGGGTTTCGTCATCGGTGGCGTTCGGAGCGACACGTCGTCGTCCGGTGGCGCGAGCACGACGAGTCCAGACCTTCGGGGGTCCGCGGGGCCGGTTCGACGGGGGTGTCACCGGCGCCACCGGGTGGGACGAGCGAGGGGGTCACGACCTGCGACCCGGTGGACGCGGCCAGCGTCCGCCACCTCGGTGGAGGGTCGAGTCTACCAGCGGGCGGAGGGTGCCCCGTGCCGGAGCCGGTGCCACACCCACCAGCCGAGGAGCACGCCGGAGAGGTCGGCGACGACGTCGAGGGGGTCGGCGGACCGCTCGGGCAGGACGAGCCCCTGGACGACCTCGCTGAGCCCGGCGTGGACGGCGAAGCCGACGACGACGAGGCGCGGCGACCACCCGGCGAGCAGGCAGAGGAGCACCGGGACGGCGAAGACCACGAGGTGGATCAGCTTGTCGGCCCCGGGGAACAGCGGGACCCCCGGCGCGCGCGGCGCGTAGAGGACGACGAGCTGGACGACGGCAGCGAGCACGGCGAGGGCGCGGAGCGCACCCGAGGCACGTCCCCTCACCCGGGGTAGCCCTCGGCCTCGACCCATTCCCGGTCGGCCTCCCGGGCCGCGGCCTGGACCGCCTCCGCGACGACGGTGCTGACGTCGGGGTGGAAGACGCTCGGGACGATGTACGTCGCGTTGAGCTCGTCGTCGGTGACGACGGCGGCGAGCGCGTCCGCGGCGGCGAGGAGGACGTCGACGGTCACGCGCTTGACCCCGGCGTCGATGAGCCCCCGGAAGACGCCGGGGAAGACGAGGACGTTGTTGATCTGGTTCGCGAAGTCGGACCGCCCGGTGGCGACGACGGTGGCGTGCCGGGCCGCGAGGTCGGGGTCGATCTCGGGGACCGGGTTGGCCATCGCGAAGACGACGCTGTCGGGCGCCATCGAGGCCACGGCCTCCTCGCCGAGGATGTTCGGCGCGGAGACGCCGAGGAAGACGTCGGCCCCCCGGAGCGCGTCGGCCAGGGTTCCGGTGACGTCGTCGGGATTGGTGTTCGCGGCGATCCACGCGTGGTTGGGGTGGTCGCCGGACACCACGTCCGCGCGACCGCGGTGCACGACTCCGTCGACGTCGGCGACGACGACGTGCCGGGCGCCGGCGTGGAGGAGCAGCCGGAGGATGGCCGTGCCGGCCGCCCCGGCGCCGCTCATGACGAGCCGGACGTCCTCGAGCCGCTTGTCGACGACGCGGAGGGCGTTGCGCAGCGCGGCGAGCGCGACGATGGCCGTGCCGTGCTGGTCGTCGTGGAAGACCGGGATGTCGAGCTCCTCGCGCAACCGGGCCTCGACCTCGAAGCAGCGGGGGGCCGAGATGTCCTCGAGGTTGATGCCGGCGAAGCCCGGCGCGATCGCCTTGACGGTGCGGATGATCTCCTCGGTGTCGGTGGTGTCGAGGCAGATCGGGAACGCGTCGATGTCGGCGAACCGCTTGAACAGCGCGGCCTTGCCCTCCATGACGGGCAGTGCCGCGAGCGGCCCGATGTCGCCGAGCCCGAGGACCGCCGTCCCGTCGGTAACGACGGCGACGGTGTTGCGCTTGATCGTCAGCCGGCGGGCGTCGTCGGGGTTCTGGGCGATCGCCGTGCACACCCGCGCCACCCCGGGGGTGTAGATGAGGGAGAGGTCGTCGCGGGTGCGGATGGGGACCTTGGACTCGACGGTGAGCTTCCCGCCGAGGTGCATGAGGAAGGTGCGGTCGGACACCTTGCCGATCTCGACGCCCTCGACCTGCCGCATCCGGTCGACGATGGCCTCGGCGTGGTCGGGGTCGCGGGTGAGCATGGTGAGGTCGACCCGCATCCGCTGGTGACCCGACGCGGTGACGTCGAGCCCGGTGACGACCCCGCCGGCCGACTCGATGAGGCTCGTCATCTCGCTCACCGCGGTGGGCCGGGCCGGGATGACGAGGCGCACGGTGACGGAGTTGGCGATGGAGGGCGCGGACGGCATGGCGTCGATTCAACCCCCGTACCCGCTGGTAGCCCGAATCGCCCTCTCGGGGGCGCTGCTCCACCCCTACAGTGACCGCATGTCCGACCACGTGGAAGTCATCGGCAGCGGGAGCGCGGGGGCGGTCCCCGACGTCGTCGTCCTCGACGTGCGCGTCCAGGCGGAGGCGGCCGACGTCGGAGCCGCCCTGGGCCGGGCGAGCTCGGCCACCGGCGACCTCCTCGCCGTGGCGGCCGCGAGCGGCATCGCCGACGCGGACCGGCGGACCACCGGGATGGGCGTGAGCACCCGCTGGGACCGGGAGGGGCGCGGCGTCGTCGGCTACACCGCCTTCCAGACCCTGCGGCTGCTGGTCCGGGACCGTGACGCCACCTCCGAGCTGCTGCCGAGGCTCGCCGCCGCCGCGGGCGACGCGTTCGGCCTCGACGGGGTCTCCCTCGAGGTGGCCGACGCGGGGCCGCTCCACGAGCGCGCCCGGGCGGCCGCCTTCGCCGACGCACGGGCCCGGGCCGAGCAGTACGCCGCGCTGGCGGGGCGCCCCCTCGGGCCGGTGCTGCGGGTCACCGAGGCGTCGGCCGGTCCGGGGCCGGCACCGAAGCTGCGGGCGATGGCCGCCGACGCCATGGCCGCGATGCCGGTCGAGCCGGGCGAGTCGCAGGTCTCGGCGTCGGTGCTCGTCCGGTTCGGGCTCGGTGCGCCGTGAGCTGGGTCGACGCCCTCGGCTGGTTCGGCTCCGCCCTCCTCGTCTTCTCGCTGCTCCAGGCGCGGATCCTGCGGCTGCGCGTCCTCAACACCGTCGCCTGCGTCATCCTCACCGTCTTCAACGCGATCATCGGGGTCTGGCCGATGGTCGCGATGAACGTCGCGCTCGCGGCGATCAACAGCTGGTTCATCGTCCGGATGCTGCGCCAGCGGCACGACGAGCACGCCTACGACGTCCTCGAGGTCCAGGAGTCGGACGCCTACTTCCAGCACTTCCTCGGCGTGCACGCCCGCGACATCGCCCGCTTCTTCCCGCGCTTCCACGAGAGCTCGGGCCGCACCGCCTACCTCGTCCAGCTCGGCGACGAGACCGCCGGGGCGATCCTCGTCCGCGACGCGGGGGGCGGAACGGCGCAGGTCGACCTCGACTACGTGACACCCCGGTTCCGCGACTTCACGCCCGGCGAGTTCGTCTTCCGCCGCTCCGGCCTCCTGCGGGCCCAGGGCTTCACCCGGGTGCTCACGCCGCCCGGCATGGTCGACCCGTACTACCCCTCGGTGGGGTTCACCCCGCTCGACGACCGGTACGTCCTCGACCTCCGCTGAGAACCGACTTCCTGTGATCTCGGAGGTCACACTCTCCGTGGTCGAGGGGCCATACCGGCGGGGGTACGATCCTGTACTACGGTATGTAGTAAACGACTTCGAGGAGGCAGTCCGATGGCCCAGCTCGTCCACGACTTCGAGAGCGGCAACAAGGACATGAAGGACCTGCTGGGGGGCAAGGGCGCGAACCTCGCCGAGATGACCAACCTCGGCATCCCCGTCCCGCCCGGCTTCACGATCACGACGAACGCGTGCCGCGCCTTCCTCGAGGCCGGCTCCGCCCCGGAGGGCCTCTGGTACGAGGTCGACGCCCACCTGGAGACGCTCGAGGAGAAGATGGGACGCCGGCTCGGCGACCAGGAGGACCCGCTCCTCGTCTCGGTGCGCTCGGGCGCGAAGTTCTCGATGCCCGGGATGATGGAGACCGTCCTCAACATCGGCCTCGGCGACGACTCCGTGGCCGGGCTCGCCCGGCAGACGGGCAACCCCCGGTTCGCGTGGGACTCCTACCGCCGCCTGCTCCAGATGTTCGGCAAGACCGTCCTCGACCTCGACGGTGACCTCTTCGAGGACGCGATTGAGGCCGCCAAGCGCGCGAAGGGCGTGAGCGCCGACGTCGACCTCGACACCGAGGACCTGCGCGGCCTCGTCAAGACCTTCAAGAAGGTCATCAAGGAGCACGCCGGCCGGCCGTTCCCGCAGGACCCCCGCGAGCAGCTCCAGGCCGCCGTCCAGGCCGTCTTCCACTCGTGGAACGCCGACCGGGCGGTCCTCTACCGGCGCCGCGAGCACATCCCGTCCGACCTCGGCACCGCCGTCAACGTCCAGGCCATGGCCTTCGGCAACCGCGGGTCGGCCTCCGGCTCCGGCGTCGCCTTCACCCGTGACCCGGCGACCGGCGCCCCCGGCGTCTACGGCGACTACCTCCCGGACGCCCAGGGCGAGGACGTCGTCGCCGGCATCCGCAACGCCCTGCCTCTCGCCGAGCTGGAGGCCCTCGACCCGAAGAGCTACCACGAGCTGCTCGCCATCATGGCCCGGCTCGAGAGCCACTACCGCGACATGTGCGACATCGAGTTCACCATCGAGCAGGGCAAGCTGTGGATGCTCCAGACCCGCGTCGGCAAGCGGACCGCCGAGGCGGCCTTCCGCATCGCGACCGCGCTCGTCGAGGAGGGCGTGATCTCCGAGGAGGAGGCCCTCGAGCGGGTCAACGGCCACCAGCTCGCGCAGCTGATGTTCCCCCACTTCGCCGCCGACGAGGCCAAGGTGCCGCTCGCCGTCGGGATGAGCGCCTCGCCCGGCGCCGCCGTCGGCCAGGCCGTCTTCGACTCCGACACCGCGGTGCGGATGGCCGAGGAGGGCACGCCCGTCATCCTCGTCCGCCGGGAGACCAACCCCGACGACCTCCACGGGATGGTCGCGGCCCGCGGAATCCTCACGAGTCGCGGCGGCAAGACCTCCCACGCGGCCGTCGTGGCCCGCGGCATGGGCCGGACGTGCGTCTGCGGCGCCGAGTCGCTCGACGTCGACGTCAAGGCCTCGTGCTTCACGACCCCGGACGGCACGGTCGTCAAGCAGGGTGACACCATCTCCATCGACGGCTCGACCGGCGAGATCTTCCTCGGCGAGGTCCCGGTGAAGCCGTCCCCCGTCGTCCGGTACTTCGAGGGCGAGCTCGACCCCGACGACAAGGACGTCGAGCCGATCGTCCGCTCGGTGCACCGCCTGATGCGGGCGGCCGACAGGCACCGCCGGTTGCTCGTCCGGGCGAACGCCGACAACGCCGCGGACGCCGCCCGGGCGGCCCGCTTCGGCGCGGAGGGCATCGGCCTGACGCGCACCGAGCACATGTTCCTCGGCCAGCGGCGCGAGATGGTCGAGCGGCTCATCCTCGCCGAGACCGACGAGGAGCGCCAGGAGGTCTTCGACGCGCTGCTTCCGCTCCAGCGCGAGGACTTCATCGGGATCTTCGAGGCGATGGAGGGCCGCCCGGTCACGGTCCGGCTCCTCGACCCGCCGCTGCACGAGTTCCTCCCCGACCTCACCGAGCTGTCCGTCAAGGTCGCTCTCGAGGACGAGCGCGGCCAGCACTCCGAGCACGACGCGGAGCTGCTGCACGCCGTCCTCCGGCTCCACGAGCAGAACCCGATGCTCGGCCTGCGCGGCGTGCGGCTCGGCCTGGCCATCCCCGGCCTGTTCCGGATGCAGGCGCAGGCGATCCTCGAGGCCGCCGCCATCGTCGTCGAGCGCGGCGGCAAGGCCCACCCGGAGATCATGGTCCCGCTCGTCGGAGCGGTCCAGGAGCTGACGGCCATCCGCGAGGAGATCGACGCGGCGGCCCACGAGGTCCGGGTGGCCCACTCGGTCCACCTCGACCACAAGGTCGGGACGATGATCGAGCTGCCCCGCGCCGCGGTCACCGCCGGTGACATCGCCGCCGCCGCCGACTTCTTCTCCTTCGGCACCAACGACCTCACCCAGACGGTGTGGGGCTTCTCCCGGGACGACGTCGAGTCCTCGTTCTTCTCGCGGTACCTCGAGAAGGGCATCTTCGGGGTCTCGCCGTTCGAGACCATCGACCGGATCGGCGTCGGTCGCCTGATCCAGATGGCCGCGTGGGAGGGCCGCGAGCGCCGCGAGGACCTCAAGCTCGGCGTCTGTGGCGAGCACGGGGGCGACCCCGACTCGATCCACTTCTTCCACAACTCCGGCCTGGACTACGTCTCCTGCTCGCCGTTCCGCGTCCCCGTGGCCCGGCTGGAGGCGGGGCGCGCCGCCCTCACCGGCTGATCAGCCGTCACCACGGGCACCGGGCGCCGGAGGGTGATCTGGACCCGGTGCCCGGTGACGACGGTCGCGAGCCAGCCCAGGCCGAGCAGCCAGCCGGCGACGACGTCGGTGAGCCAGTGGTGCCCGAGGTACACCCGGGAGAGGCCCATCGCGAGGACGAACCCGCCGGCGGCCGCGACGACGAGCACCCGCACCCACACCCGGCCCACGCCGAGAAGGAGCAGGTAGGCCGCCATCCCGACGAGGACGGTCGCGTTCAGCGTGTGGCCGGACGGGAACGCGGGCGAGGTCTCGAGCGGGGGGACCGCCAGCGTCGCGGGTGGCCTGGCGCGGCCCACGAGGTCCTTGCCGGCCACCGTCATGAGCACCGAGCCGGCCGCCGCGATCACCATGAGGACGACCGGGGTCCAGGAGCGCCGCCACACGGCGAGGACCACGGTGACGAGGAGGATGCCGAGCGTCATCCAGAGGGCGCCGCCGAGGTCGGTGAAGGCCGTCATCGCCGCGTCCCGGGCGGGGCTGCGCAGGCTGACCGCGGCGTCGAGGACCGGCCGGTCAAGGGTCTGCAGCCCCTCCCCCTCGCTCACCGCGTCGTAGACCTCGGCAGCGAAGAGGTCGAGGGCCAGGACGACGAGCCCACCGACGACGACCGTGACGACGAGCCCGGTGTTGGCCCGGGACCAGCGCAGCGCGTGGCCGAGGACGGAGGCGACCCGGTCGACGCTGCGGACGAGCCGGCGCCCGGACTCGGTCGGCCACTGGCCCAGGTCGCGCCCGCCGATCCGCTCCTCGCCGCCGGGCCGCCCCTTGCGGGTCGGGTCGTCGGACGGGGTGGAACCGGGCATCGCTCATTGAAACACCCCGGCCCGGCCCCGCGGTGAGGCGGAGCCGGGCCGAGGGCCGACGACGTGGGAGTGAGCACGGTGGTGGAGGTGGCGGGAATCGAACCCGCGTCCACTGACGGCAGGCCAGGGCTTCTCCGGGTGCAGTGCGCTGTGGATTTTCTCGGCCCCGGGGCTCGCGCGCACACGTTCCCCGACAGGCCCAGTCGAGTGGGAGTCCCGCGCCGTCCCCCGACATGACGACGCGGCAAGATCTCTAGCTGACGCTGGTTACCAGTCCGAGATCACAACTGGGCCAACGGACTTCGGGCTCGCTCAGGCGGCGAGGGCGAAGTCGGTGCGCTTGGAATCGGCACCTATTGGTTTGCACGGAGCGTTGTACGAGATGACCGTGCGTCCTCGACCCGCTTCCCACTGACCATCCGGCCAATGTCGAAACCGATCACCCCCATGAGGGGCTCACTCCCACGCTGTTCAGTTGTCGTGCCGGCGGCGGTGACCGTCGCCGGGACGCCTCGCCAGTATGCCGTGCAACGCCAGGAGGGCCCAACCGGATTCCCGCGGCCACCGGCTACCGGCCGCCGGACGACGGGGTGGTGGTGGGCCGAGAGCCCGGCCCGCGGGGTGTCGGCGGCGGCGTGCTCCCGTGGCCCTTGCCCTTGGTCTTCGTGGGGCTCGGGGTCGGTGTCGGGCTCGGGGTTGGGGTGGTCCCCGGCGTCGTCGACGTCGGGTCGGGCGTGGCCGTCGTGCCGGAGCCGGGGGTCGTGGGCCCGGGGGTGGCCCCGGTCGACGCCGGTGTACCGGTGGGGTCCGCCGGCGCGGTGACGCCGGAGGCCGCGGGGTCGGGGACGGGGACGGGGAGGGGGCTGGTCGGCGGGAGCGTCGTCGGCGTCGGGCCTCCCGTGGAGGTCCACGGGACCGGGGCTCCCGTCAGGGGCGTCCACGGACCGGGCGCGCTGGCGGACGGGGTGCCACGCGCGGGGCCCCCGTCACCGTTCAGGCGGATGGAGGTGAGCCCGCCGGGCGTGATCGCGAGGACGGCACCGACGAGCACGACGCCGGTCGCGATGACGGCCAGCGCCTGGAACACCGGGCCGGTGCGGGGCACCACGGGCCACGGCCGCCGGTGGCGACCTCCTGCCATGGAGGCGAGCGTAGTGACCCGGCCGCGACGAGGGAACCATGCGGCTCGCGCTCTGGACGCCCCGCAGGCGAAGGTCTGACCGACGCAAGTGCGGGACACGCCCGACGGGGCGGGCGTCGCGGCGGCGCGGGAATCGCGGCGGCGCGGGCGTCGCGGCGGCGCCGCCCGGGTGGTGGGCCTGACGGAGACGTCCGGATGGTTCGTCAGGTGAGTCACTCATAACGGGGAGACGGGCACCCGGCCCGTGCCTGGCGCGGCGCCCCCCGCGAGGCATCCATACGGTCGCCCCGCGTGGTGGGGCGCACTCGCCGGAACACCCATGGTTCGTTCGCGGTCCATCCATGTGGATGCTTCGCAGCACGGATCGGACTCTGTCGCGGCGTGGCCCACTCGGTGAACCATCCGGACGTCGCGGGAAACCACCTTCTCGAGGGTCCCGATGGCAGCACCATCTCGACGTCCCCAAGGGTGACCTCGTCCTCGGCGGGCCGGTCGGGGCCTGCAGCTGCCGAGGGCCC
>DASSQJ010000038.1:0-6286 GCA_035702545.1 Phycicoccus sp. | reverse complement strand
GGCGAGCTCCTCGTCGACATCGTCAGCCACCCCGACGGCCGTTCCGCGGAGCACGTCGGCGGCTCCCCGGCCAACGTCGCCCTCGGCCTGGCCCGGCTGGGCCACGACACCAACTTCGCGACCCTCGTCGGCACCGACGAGCGAGGCGCCCGCTGTGCCGCCCACGTCGAGGGTGGCGGGGTCCACCTCCTGCCGGGCAGCGTCAGCCCCGAGCACCCGACCTCGACCGCCCTCGCCACCCTCGACGCGGGCGGCGCCGCCACGTACGTCTTCGACCTGCACTGGAACCTCCCGGCGGTCCAGCTGCCGGAGGGCACCGGCCACCTCCACATCGGGTCCATCGGCACGACACTGCGCCCGGGCGAGGCGGAGGTGACCGCAGCGGTCCACCGGGTACGCGCTAACGGGACCGTCTCGTACGACCCCAACGTCCGGCCCACGATCATGGGCGCCGTCGAGAACGTCCGCCCCCGCGTCGAGGAGCTCGTCGCCCTCTCCGACGTCGTCAAGTGCTCCGAGGACGACATCGACTGGCTCTATCCCGGCCAGGACGCCGCGGACGTCATGGCGCGCTGGGCCGCCCTCGGGGCCTCGCTCACCGTCGTCACCCTCGGCCCCGCGGGCGTCGTCTGGCGAGCCGCGAGCGGCGAGGAGGGCCACGCGCCCGCGCGCACCGAGGCGGTCGTCGACACGGTGGGGGCCGGCGACTCGTTCATGGCGGGCCTGGTCTCGGGGCTGCTCGACGCGGGACTGCTCGGCAGCCCGGAGGCCCGCCAGCGGCTCGCGGTCGCCGGTCTCGCCCAGGTCGCCCCCGCCGTCGAGCGGGCCCTGGCCACGAGCGGCGTCACCGTCCGCCGGGCCGGCGCCTACGCACCCACCCGAGAGGAGATCGGATGACCGAGTTCGCCTACGAGGACCTGCTCCCGGTCGGCGCCGACGAGACGCCGTACCGCCTCCTCACGACCGAGGGCGTCGAGGTCGTCGAGGGGCCGGGGGGCCGCAGCTTCCTCCAGGTCTCCCCCGAGGCACTGCGCCTGCTCACCGAGACCGCGATGCACGACATCGCGCACTACCTGCGCCCCGCCCACCTCCAGCAGCTCGCGAACATCCTCGACGACCCCGAGGCCAGCGCCAACGACAAGTTCGTCGCCCTCGACCTGCTGAAGAACGCGAACATCGCGGCCGGGGGCATCCTGCCGATGTGCCAGGACACCGGCACCGCCATCGTCATGGGCAAGCGCGGCCAGCACGTCCTCACCGAGGGGACCGACGAGGCCGCCATCAGCCGCGGCGTCTACGACGCGTACACCCGGCTCAACCTCCGCTACTCCCAGATGGCCCCGGTCACCATGTGGGAGGAACGCAACACCGGGTCCAACCTGCCGGCCCAGGTCGAGCTCTACGCGGACACCGCCCCCGGGCACGAGACGACGTACAAGTTCCTCTTCATGGCCAAGGGCGGCGGCAGCGCGAACAAGTCCTTCCTCTTCCAGGAGACCAAGGCGATCCTCAACGAGGCGGCGATGATGCGCTTCCTCGACGAGAAGCTCCGCAGCCTCGGCACCGCCGCCTGCCCGCCGTACCACCTCGCCGTCGTCATCGGCGGCACGAGCGCCGAGTTCGCCCTCAAGACAGCGAAGTACGCGAGTGCGAAGTACCTCGACCAGCTCCCCAAGTCCGGCGACCCTGCCACCGGCCACGGCTTCCGCGACACCGAGCTGGAGGAGCGCGTCCTCGAGCTGACCCGTCAGTTCGGCATCGGCGCCCAGTTCGGCGGCAAGTACTTCTGCCACGACGTCCGCGTCGTGCGCCTGCCCCGGCACGGCGCGTCCCTCCCGGTGGCGATCGCCGTCTCCTGCTCCGCCGACCGGCAGGTCCTGGGCAGGATCACCCCGGACGGCGTCTTCATCGAGCAGCTCGAGACCGACCCGGCCCGCTTCCTCCCCGACCAGACCCACGCCTCCCTCAACGAGGCGCACGGCGTGGCGTCCACCGGCCAGGGCGCGGTCGTCGAGGTCGACCTGAACCGCCCGATGGCCGAGATCCTCGCCGAGCTGAGCAGGTACCCGGTCAAGACCCGCCTGTCCCTCACCGGCCCCCTCGTCGTCGCCCGCGACATCGCCCACGCGAAGATCAAGGAGCGGCTCGACGCCGGCGAGGAGATGCCGCAGTACCTCAAGGACCACCCCGTCTACTACGCCGGCCCGGCGAAGACACCGGCGGGGATGCCCTCGGGCTCCTTCGGCCCGACGACGGCCGGTCGGATGGACTCCTACGTCGACCAGTTCCAGGCCGCCGGTGGGTCGATGGTGATGCTCGCCAAGGGCAACCGCTCGCAGGCCGTCACCGACGCGTGCCGGACCCACGGCGGGTTCTACCTCGGGTCCATCGGTGGACCGGCCGCCCGGCTGGCGCAGGACTGCATCCGCAGCGTCGAGGTGCTCGAGTACCCCGAGCTCGGGATGGAGGCGGTGTGGCGGATCGAGGTCGAGGACTTCCCCGCCTTCATCGTCGTCGACGACAAGGGCAACGACTTCTTCGCCTCCGTCACCAAGCCGGTGGCGTTCACCATCGAGAAGAGAGCAGGACTGCTGTGACCGGACGAGCAACCCCGCCCGACTTCGACGACCTCCTCGCCGCGAACCGCGAGTTCGCCGCCGACTTCGACCTCGGCGGCTTCGACGGCGTCGCCCACGCGGGCATCGCGATCGTCACGTGCATGGACAGCCGGATCGACCCACTGCGGATGCTCGGCCTCAAGCACGGTGACGCCAAGATCTTCCGCAACCCCGGTGGCCGGGTCACCCCGCAGGCGCTCGAGGCCCTGGTGCTGGGCGTCCACATCCTCGGGGTCGACCGGATCCTCGTCATCCCGCACACCCGGTGCGCCATGGCCTCGGCCACCGAGCGCGAGCTGCGGGCCAAGGTCGGCCAGTCCGCCGGCGTCGACGCGTCGTGGCAGCGGTTCAGCGTCGTCCACGACCAGGTCGACGCGCTCCGCCAGGACGTCGCCGCTGTCCGCACCCACCCGCTCGTCGGGGACCGGGCCCTCGTCGGCGGCTTCCTCTACGACGTCGACACCGGGCTGCTCAAGCCGGTCGTGTGACGGCGACCCTCACGGGCCTGGCGCTCCACCCCGTCAAGAGCACCGCCGCCCGCCGGGTGCGGCACGCCGAGGTGGAGCCCTGGGGCCTGCGCTCCGACCGCCGCTGGATGGTCGTGGACGCCACGGGTGAGTGCCTCACCGCGCGCGAGGAGCGCCGCCTCCTCACCGTCGTCGCCGACACCGCGGACACCGACCCGACCCTTGCCGCCGCGCTCCGGCTGCGGGCTGCCGGCTCCGGGGAGGTGCTCGTCGAGGAGCCGCACGGCGAGCCCCGGCCGGTGACCGTCCACGGACGCGGCGGCGGGCTCACCGGCGTCGAGGCGGCTCCGGACGCGACCGAGTGGCTCCGGGCCCACCTGGGACACCCGGACGTGAGCCTCGTCCACGTCGCCACCCCGAGGCCGCTCAACCCGGAGCGCACCCGGCCCGGCGAGGCGACCGCGTTCGCCGACGCGTACCCGGTGACCCTCGCCTCGCAGGCCTCGCTCCGTCGCCTCGACGAGTGGGTCGCGCAGACGGCGCGAGAGCGCGGGGAGGACCCTGCCGCCCCCCTGCCCGTCGCGCGCTTCCGGCCGAACCTCGTCGTCGACGGTGACCTCGAGCCGTTCGAGGAGGACGGCTGGGCGAGCGTGGACGTCGGCGCGGTCACCTTCCGGGTCGTCAAGCCGGTCGACCGGTGCGTGATGACGACGATCGACCCCGAGACGACGCATCGCGGCCCCGAGCCCATCCGCACCCTCGCCCGGCACCGCAAGTGGGACGGCGCGACGTGGTTCGCCGTCCAGCTCGTCCCCGAGGTCCGGGGACCCCTCCGAGTCGGGGACGAGGTCCGTCCCGGACGCTAGGTTGAGGGCCATGGAGACCTTCTCTCGCACCTTCCCCGACGGCTTCCTCTGGGGCGCGGCGACCGCCAGCTACCAGATCGAGGGCGCCGTGAAGGAGGACGGCCGCGGCCAGTCCATCTGGGACGCCTTCTCCTACGTCCCCGGCAACACCGCCAACGGTGACACCGGCGACGAGGCCTGCGACCACTACCACCGCGTCCCCGAGGACGTCGCCCTGATGAGGGAGCTCGGGCTCGAGGCCTACCGGTTCTCCGTCGCCTGGCCCCGCATCCTCCCCGACGGTGTCGGCACCCCGAACCCCCTCGGCCTGGCCTTCTACGACCGGCTCGTCGACGAGCTCCTCGGCGCCGACATCCGGCCCTTCGTCACCCTCTACCACTGGGACCTGCCACAGGCGCTCGACGACCGGGGCGGATGGCTGAACCGCGACGTCGCGCAGTGGTTCGCCGACTACACCCGCGCCGTCGTCGACACCCTCGGCGACCGGGTCCGCAACTGGACGACGCTCAACGAGCCCTGGTGCTCCTCGGTCCTCAGCTACGCCATCGGCGAGCACGCCCCGGGCCACCACAACGCCGCCGAGTCCGTGGTGGCGGCCCACCACCTCATGCTCGCCCACGGGACCGCGGTCCCGGTCATCCGGGAGGCCTGCCCGGGCGCGGAGGTGTCGATCACCCTCAACCCGACGCAGGTGTGGGGCCCCGCCGACGGCGACGAGCGCGATGCCGACGCCGTGCGCCGGGCCGACAACGCCCTCAACGGCCTCTTCTTCGGCCCGCTCTTCCACGGCGCCTACCCCGAGGGCTTCCTCGACGACACCGCGCACCTCACCGACCACGCCCACATCCACGACGGCGACCTCACGACGATCTCGGCGCCGCTCGACAACCTCGGCGTCAACAACTACTTCCCCACGCGGGTCCGCGCGGCGCGCGACGGCGAGGACGGCGCCAACCCGATGCCGGGATGCGACGGCGTCATCTTCACTCCCCCGCACCCGCCCCTCACCGCGATGGGCTGGGAGATCTCGCCCGAGAGCCACCGGCTCATCGTCGAGCGCTCCGCACGCGAGTCGGGCCTGCCCGTCTACATCACCGAGAACGGGTCGGCGTGGGACGACGTCCTCGAGGAGGACGGGACGGTCCACGACCCGGAGCGCACCGCCTACCTCCACGGCCACCTCGGCGCCCTCGCCGACGCCGTCGAGAAGGGGACCGACGTCCGGGGCTACTTCGCGTGGTCGCTCCTGGACAACTTCGAGTGGGCCTACGGGTACGACAAGCGGTTCGGGATCGTCCACGTCGACTACCCGACCCAGCGGCGCACCATCAAGGACTCCGGGCGCGAGTACGCCCGGATCATCGCGGCCCACCAGCGCTGATGAGCGGGCGCCGAGTCGTCGTCGTAGGCGGCGGGATCGTGGGGCTGGCCGTCGCGGAGCGCCTGGTCCGCGAGGAGCCGTCGACCGAGGTCACCGTCGTCGAGAAGGAGCCCGGCTGGGCCCGCCACCAGACCGGGCGCAACAGCGGGGTCATCCACTCCGGCCTCTACTACGCACCCGGCAGCGCGAAGGCGCGATGGTGCCGCTCCGGCGTCGCGGCCCTTCTCGCCTTCGCGCGGGAGGAGGGCATCCCCCACGCCGTCACCGGGAAGCTCGTCGTCGCGACCGACCCGTCCGAGCTCGGCCGGATGCAGGCCCTCCTCGAGCGCGGCCTCGCCAACGGGCTCGGGGTGCGCCGGATCGAGGGCGACGAGGCCCGCGAGCACGAGCCGCACGTCGCCGCGATCGCCGCCCTGCGCGTCCCCGAGACCGGGATCATCGACTACACCGCGGTCTGCGCCGCCCTCGTCGGGCGGCTCGAGCGGGCCGGCGCCCAGCTGCGGACCGGTGCCGAGGTCGTCGGGGCGGGCAACCACCCGGACGGGCTGACCGTCGAGACGACGGCCGGCCCGGTCACCGCCGACCTCGTGGTCAACTGCGCCGGCCTGCACGCCGACCGGCTCGCGCGGCTGCTCGGCCACGAGCCGTCGGTGCGGATCGTCCCGTTCCGCGGGGAGTACCGCGAGCTCACCCCCGAGGCCACCCACCTCGTCCGCGGGCTCGTCTACCCCGTCCCCGACCCGGAGCTGCCGTTCCTCGGCGTGCACCTGACCCGGGGCATCGAGGGCCACGTCCACGCGGGGCCCAACGCCGTGCTCGCCCTCGCCCGCGAGGGCTACGGCTGGCGCGACGTGCGCGCCCGCGACGCGGCCGAAAGCCTGGCCTGGCCGGGCACCTGGCGGATGATGGCGCGTCACTGGCGGGCCGGCGCCGGCGAGCTGCGGCGCAGCCTCT
>DASSQJ010000037.1:0-8913 GCA_035702545.1 Phycicoccus sp. | reverse complement strand
GTCGCGCCCGGTGACGTCGTCCACCGCGGCGACATCGTCGCGGTCGTCGACACCGCGAAGTCCGCCGTCGAGGTCGAGTGCTTCGACGACGGCGTCGTCGAGGAGCTCGCGGTCCAGCCCGGCCGGAAGGTGCCCGTGGGGACCGTCCTCGCGACGCTCGCCGCCCCCGGCGGCGACGGCTCCGCCCGGGCCGCGGCCGGGAAGGTGCCGGTGGGGGCCACGGCCGCAGGGGCACGAGCGGCGGTCAGCGCCGCGGCACCGGCCGCCGCCCCGTCAGCCGCCCCGGCCGCCGAGCTGCGCCACGGCGGGGGCCCCGGACGCATCTCCCCGCTCGCCCGGCGCCTCGCGGAGGAGCTGGGGGTCGACCTCGCCACCGTCCACGGCACCGGGCCGGGCGGGGTGGTGCGCGCCGAGGACGTCCGCGCCGCCGCGCGCCAGCCCGCGGCACCGGAGACACCGGCCGCTCCCGTCGCTCCGGCCGCCCCCGCCGCGGAGCACGACGCGCAGGCCCGCGCGCTCGACATGCGGCGGAGCATCGCCGCCCTGATGACCCGCTCGAACGCCGAGATCCCGCACTACCACCTCACCCTCACGGTCGACCTCCACCGGACCCTGGAGTGGGTGCGCGAGCGGAACCTCGAGCTGTCGATGGCCGAGCGGCTCGTCCCGGCCGCCGCCCTGATGCGCGCGACGGCACTCGCCGCTCGCGAGGTCCCCGAGCTCAACGGCCACTGGGTGGACGACGCGTTCCGGCCGGCCGAGCACGTCGACCTCGGCCTCATCCTCTCGCTGCGTTCCGGCGGGCTGCTCGTCCCGGCGATCCGCGAGGCGGAGACCCTCGGGGCGGTCGAGATGATGGCCCGCGTGCGGGACCTGACGAAGCGTGCGCGCACCGGCCGGCTCCGCGGCTCCGAGCTCGCGCCGCCGAGCCTGACCGTCTCCAACCTCGGGGACCAGGGCGTCGACAGCGTCGCGGGGGTCATCTACCCACCGCAGGTCGCGCTCGTGGGCTTCGGGGCGGTGTCCGAGCGGCCGTGGGCGGTCGACGGGATGATCGGGGTCCGCCCCCTCGTCACCGTCACCCTGGCGGCGGACCACCGAGCCACCGACGGGGCGATCGGGTCGCGCTTCCTCAAGGCACTCGACCGGGCGCTCCAGGACCCCACGGCGAGCATGGAGCGGAAGGAGCAGTGACGCCATGACACCCGACCAGGCCCGGGAGGCACTCCAGGAGGCCGTCGCCCGCGTCGTGCCGAGCGCCGACCTCGGAACGCTGACGCCGGACGCCGACATCCGCGACGCCTTCGAGCTGGACTCGCTCGACTTCGTCGAGGTCATCGAGCAGCTGAGCATCCTCGCCGGCTTCCGCATCGAGGACCACGAGGCGGAGTCCCTGCGGACCGTCGAGAGCGCGACCCGGTTCCTCACCGCCCGCGCACCGGTCTGACCCGGGGCGCCGCCGGGCTCAGCCGCCGCCGGCGATCCGCTCGTGGTGGTGGATGACCTCGGCGACGATGAACCCGAGGAAGGCCTCGGCGAACTGGGGGTCGAGCCCCGACTCGTGGGCGAGCGCGCGCAGCCGCGCGACCTGCTCGACCTCGCGCTCGGGGTCTGCGGGGGGCATCCCGGCCCGGGCCTTGAGCTCGCCCACCGCCTGTGTGCACTTGAACCGCTCGGCCAGCAGGTGGACGAGCGCCGCGTCGATGTTGTCGATGCTCGCCCGCAGCCGCGCGAGGTCCTCGGGGACGGCGCCGTTGTCGCTCACGCCGCCATCGTAGGAACCCCGCCGCGGCGCGGCACCGGCCGTCCAGACCCCGGTCGCTGGGGGCGCGGGGGTCGAGGGAACCCGCCCCGGTCGGCTGCGGTCCGGCCGGGTCCCTTGGCGGGCCGCCCCGGGTGCGCGCACCATGGGGTGAGCGAACTCGAGGTGGCGAATGCGGCTGGTGCACCTGTGCGACGTGGAGTGGGCCTACGAGCTGCTCCACGAGGTGGAGGGGTCCGACCACCGCGACGGACGCGTCTACGGGCAGGGTCGGGCGACCCTGCGCGGACGACTGTCCGGCACCGCCGACTGGTCGAACTACCCCCGCATCCGAGCGGGCTTCGCGCTGCCCGATGCCTCGGGGGTGATCCACCTGCAGGAGGGGGGTGACGTGCTCTTCGACCTCCAGGGGCTGTCCTCGTTGGCGGACGGGCGAGGCGTCCACGTCATGCGGTTCGAGACCGCCGCGCCCGGCCACCTCTGGCTCAACGACGTCATCGCCGTCGGCGAGGGCGCCGTGGACGTCGAGCACTCACGGCTGTCGATGCGCTACTACGAGTGCGTCGTCGAGCTCCCGCTCCCGGACCACGGCGGCTGAGCGCAGCGCTCAGCGCGCGTCCGGCGGGAACGGGAAGCGGTGGACCTCCTGCGGCCAGCCGACGGCGACCGCGACCCGGCCCGCCCAGTACCGCGCCTGGGTGTCGTCGGGGACGTCGACGACCGTGAGGCCGCCGAGGTGCTCCTTGGTCTCGACGTACGGGCCGTCCGTGAAGACCGGTGCCCCGCTGCTCGGGTCGACGCTGCAGACCGCGGTCGACCCGTCGAGCCCGCCGTCGCTGAAGACGTAGACGCCGGCCTCCCGCATCTCCTCGATGACCGCGCGCCCGGCCGTCCCCCGCTCACGGATGTCGTCCGCCGTCAGCGGGGGCACCCACTCGTCGTTGAACGCAACGAGGTACAGCGCCATCTCCATGCTCCTGTCGGTCACGGGCAGCCCGGACGGCCGCCGCTCACGTCCTCCACGAACGACCTCGTCGCGATACGACACCCGGCAGCAACACCGCGTGCACCGGATCCGGTCGACGCCTCACACCAGCTCACCGCGCCTCCTCGTCAGGTACGCACGCTCCGCGGTGTTGGCGGTGACCCCCACCGCGGCCTCGTACGCCTCGGCCGCCTCGGCGCTGCGCCCGAGCCTGCGGAGCAGGTCCGCGCGGGTCGCGTGCCACGCGTGGTAGCCCGAGAGGGGCAGTCGGTCGACGAGCGCGAGGGCGACCTCCGGCCCGTCCAGCTCCGCGACGGCGACGGCCCGGTTGAGCGCGACGACGGGTGACGGGTCGATCCGGAGCAGCTGGTCGTAGAGCGCGACGACCTGCGACCAGTCGGTGTCGCGTGCCGTGGGGGCGTCGGTGTGCACGGCGTTGATCGCGGCGAGCACCTGGTAGCGACCCGGCCGGTTGGTCCGCAGGCACTCCCGCACCAGGGCGTGGCCCTCGGCGACCAGGGCGCGGTCCCAGCCGCCGCGGTCCTGGTCCGCGAGAGGGACCAGCTCCCCGTTCCGCACCCGGGCCGCCCGCCGGGCCTCGATGAGCAGCTCCAGCGCGAGGAGGCCGGTCACCTCCGGCTCGTCGGGCAGCAGCTGCCTCAGGATGCGGGTGAGCCGGATGGCCTCCCCGGTCAGCTCCGCCCGCACCGGCTCGCCCTCACCGGTGGACAGGTAGCCCTCGTTGAAGACGAGGAAGAGCACCGTGAGCACGCCGTCGAGCCGCTCCGGGAGGTCGCCGGCCTCGGGCACCCGGTAGGGCACCCTCGCCGCCGCGATCTTGCGCTTGGCCCGGGTGATCCGCTGCGCCATCGTCGTCTCCGGCACGAGGAACGCGTGGGCGATCTCGGGCACGGTCAACCCGCCGAGGAGCCGCAGCGTCAGGGCGACCCGGGCCTCGGGCGAGAGCGCCGGGTGGCAGCAGGTGAAGAGCAGCCGCAGTCGGTCGTCCTCGACGGGCCCGGTCGGCTCGTGGGGGGTGTCGTCGTGGGACATCAGGGCGGCCCGGTGCTTGGCGTCGCGCTGGTTCTCGCGGCGGATCCGGTCGATCGCGCGGCGGCTCGCGGTCGTCGTGAGCCAGCCCCCCGGGTTGGGCGGCACGCCGGACGCCGGCCACCTCTCGAGCGCCGCGACGAGGGCCTCGCCGGCGGCCTCCTCGGCGAGGTCGATGTCCCCGAAGCGACGCACGAGCGAGGCGATGAGGCGGCCGTACTCCTCGCGGAACACCCTCTCGACCGCTCGAGCGCCCTCCTCCATCGACCGACCGGATCCCTGCGGCCCGCTCAGGCCAAACCCTCGAAGGGCCGGACCTCGACCTTCCCGCGGCACGCCCTCGACCCCTCGGCCGCGAGCCGGAGCGCCACGTCGAGGTCAGGTGCGTCGATGACCCAGAAGCCCCCCAGGGCCTCCTTGGTCTCGAGGTAGGGGCCGTCGGTCACCACGGGGCGCTCCCCCTGCCCGTCGACGACGGAGGCCGTCGACACCGGTTCGAGACCGCCCGCGAACACCCAGTGACCTTCGGCCCGGAGCCTGTCGTTGAACGCTCCCGTCGCGGCGAACGCCTCCTCCATCTCCTCGCGAGAGCCGTAGTTGCCGAACTCGTTCCGCTCGGCCGGGCCGTGCACGGCCAGCAGGTAGTGCGCCATCGTGCTTCTCCTTCTCGTCCGGACGGCCCGACGAGCCGCCTCCGTCCCCACCACGAACGGCGAGCCGCCGACACGACAACCTGCCACAGGAATCCTCCTCCCGGGTCATGCCGAGCAGGGCCGGGTCGCCCTAGCCTTGCGGCTGTGGCAGTGACCTTGCGTGAGATTTCCGATGCGAACCTCGACGAGGTCCTCGCCCTGCGCACCACCCCGGACCAGGAACGGTTCGTCACCACGGTCGCCGACTCGATCGCCGAGGCCGCGCAGTGCCCGGAGGGCAACCCGTGGTACCGGGCGGTGTACGCGGACGACCTGCCCGTCGGGTTCGTCATGCTCAGCTGGGACATCGACCCGCTGCCCCCGGACCTCAACGGGCCGTGGTTCTTGTGGAAGCTGCTCATCGACCACCGGCACCAGCGCCGGGGCCACGGCCGGGAGGTCGTCCGGCAGGTCGCGGACCTCGTGCGCGACAACGGCGGTACCGAGCTCCTCACGAGCTACGTGCCCGGTGACGGCGGGCCGTCCGGCTTCTACGCCGGCCTCGGGTTCACCCCGAGGGGCGACGTCGACCCTGAGGGCGAGGTCATCCTGCGCCTCGACCTGCGCCGATGACGGGCCGGTCGGCGTCGGCCGCCGTCACCGCTCCAGGAAGCCCTGCTCCCCTCGCGGCTCGGACCACATCGGGGCGGAGACGGCGCTGACCCACCCCGGACGCCGGGATGACGAGACGTCCTCGGCGAGGAGCTGCACGAGCCGCTCGACCGCGGGACGGGGCCCCTCGGCGACCACCTCGACCCGCCGGTCGTCGGTGTTGCGGGCCCAGCCGGAGAGGCCGAGCTCGAGGGCGCGGGCCCGGGTCCACCACCGGAACCCCACCCCCTGGACGTGCCCGCGGACGAACACCGTTGCGCGGACCACCCCGCCGGACCCGCCGTCGACCATCCCCGCATCGTAGGGTCCGGGCGGCACGCCCCGGCCGGACGAAAGCACGGAACCCCGTGCCGTCGGTCGACGTCGCACGAGCATGTCCAGCGCCACCCGCCGAGCCGTGCTGCGCCTCCTCCCGGGGATGGCGGCCGTCACCGTCGGTCTCGCCGCGTGCGGGCAGCGGCAGGCGCCCGCCGACCGCGTGGCCCGCCTCGACGCGCTGAGCCTCGAGGTGTCGGCGGGGTTCACCTCTGCGGCGAGGGCCTTCCGGATCGTCCCCCAGCTGGTCCTCACGACGGACGGCCAGGTGGTGACGCCGGCGCCCGTGGCGGAGGTCTACCCGGGCCCGTTGCTGGCCCCGCTCACGACGAGGACGCTCGACGCGGCCGGGCGTGAGGCGCTGGCCGACGCGGTCCGTCGGAGCGGCCTCGCCACGGCCCCGGCCCCCGACCTCGGCACTCCGAGGGTCGCCGACGCCCCGACGACGACGCTCACCCTGACGGTCGACGGCACGACGAGCCGTCTCGTCGCCCCGGCCCTGGACGAGGCCCCCGCCCACGACTCGGCGCTCACGGCCGAGCAACAGGCCCGCCGCGCCGCGCTGCGCGACCTCGTCGCCCGGCTCCGCGACCTGGCCACCACCGTCGGTGCCGAGCACCTCGGTCCGCAGGCGCCGTACGTCCCGGAGGGCGTCTGGCTCCGGGCGCTCCCGGCCCCACCGGGCAACCCCGCGGACCCGGTCCAGCCGACCGTCCGCGAGTGGCGGGTGCCGGGCGTGGACCTCGGCACCCTCACCCGAGCGACCCTCGTCGACGGAGCGGCCGGCGCCGCCGTCCTCGACGCCCTCGCCGACGCCACCGAGCTGACGTGGTTCCGCGACGACGCGGGGATCCACCAGGTCCTCGCCCGGCCGGCGCTGCCCGGCGACGAGGCGCCCTGACCGCGGGCCGCCCCTGCTGCCGATGCCCCGGGCGGCACGCCGGCCCGGGTGCCATCATGCGGTCATGCTGGGACCCGGTGAAGGGATGCTCGTCGGCCGCGACGCCGACGTCACGACCCTGACCACTGCCGTCGCCGCGGCCGACGCGGGCGACCCCGGCGCGGTCCTCGTCACGGGCGAGGCGGGGGTGGGCAAGACGGCGCTCGTCGGCGCGCTCACGGACTCCCTGCCGCCGACCGCCCTCCGCCTGTCCTCCCAGTGCGTGGACCTCGGCGACCCGGGACTCCCCCACCTCGTGCTCGCCGACCTGCTCCGCGGGCTGCGCGCCCTGGCCCGGACCGACGACGACGTCGCTGCGGCCCTGGCCCGGGCGTCCGCCGTCACCGACGCCACCGAGCGGCCCGGGAGCGGGAGGACCCACGACCCCGCGCTCCAGCTGCGCCTGCTCGACACGGCGGCGACCCTCCTCGGGGACCTGGGTCGGACTCGCGGACCGGTGGTGTTGACCGTCGAGGACCTCCAGTGGGTGGACTCCTCCTCCGCCGACCTGCTCACCTTCCTCCTCGGACGGATGACGACCGAGCGCCTGCTCGTCGTCGCGACGGTCCGCACCGACGGGCTGGCCGCCCGCCCCCGGGCCCGGCGGCTGCTCGCCGACCTGGACCGGCTGCCGCGGGTCCGGCGCCTCGACCTCGCCCCGTTCGACGCCGGGGACGTCGCGGAGTACCTCGCCCGGGCCGGTGCCGGCGAGGACCCCGAGGTCGTGGCCGAGGTGCTCCGGCGCACCGGTGGCAACCCGTACTTCGTCGCCACCCTGGCGGCCGACCTCGCCCGCGGGGGCGACCTGCGCGAGGGCCTCCCCCGGCTCCTCGGCCAACTGCTCGCCAGCCGGGTGGACGGGCTGCCCGAGACGGTGCGCCGGGTGGTCCGGTGCGCGGCGATCAGCACCCAGCCGGTCTCGGACCGGGTGCTCCGCCGGGTCGCGGAGGTGCCCGACACCGAGCTCGACGCGGCCCTCCTGCGCGCCGTCGGCGAGGGACTGCTCGTCCCCGAGGGCGACGGGTACGCCTTCACCCACGACCTGCTCCGAACCGCGGTCGACGACGACCTGCTGCCGGGTGAGCGGGCCCGGCTCCACGCCGCGGTCGCGGCGACGCTCGAGGACGGCGTCGACGGGCCTCCCGTCCCAGCCGAGGTGGTCCACCACGTCGTCGAGGCCGGGGACGCCGCGAAGGTCCTCCACTGGTCCGTCCTCGCGGCCCGGGACGCGATGGCGGTCCTCGCCCCCACCGAGGCGCTTCGCCACCTCGAGCGCGCCCTCGCGACGTGGCCCGCGGTGCCCCCTGCCGTGCGCGGGCCCCTCTCTGCCGGCCGGCTCGCGGTCGAGGCCGCCCGCGCGGCCGGCCTGGCCGGCGAGCCCGGCGCCGGCGTCACCTGGGCCCGGCGCGGCGTCGAGCGCTGCGATCCCGAGGCGGACCCGGACGGCGCCGTCCTGGCGCGGTCCGAGCTGGCCCGGCGCCTCGTCGAAGCCGACGCCGGCGACGACGCGGTGGCGCCGGCGCTCGAGGCCGTCCGCCTCGGCGCGGCGCCCGGGGTGGGGGCCGGCCCGAGGGCGCTGGCGGCCGTCGCGCTCGCCCGCGCCCTGCTCATCGCCCACCGCCCGGCCGAAGCACGCCCCGCGGCGACGGCAGCGCTCGGGGCCGCCCGGGCCGCCGGTGCCCCCGGGCTCGAGGTGGAGGCGCTGTCGGTGGCCGCCTTCCTCGACGAGCTCGACGGGGACCGGGACGCCGCGGCCGCGCGGCTCGGGGTCGCGCTGCGGCTGGCACGCTCCGCCGGCGAGCCGGCCGCGGAGCTGCGGGCCCACTACGCCCTCGCGTCGATGCACTACTACGCGGGGGACGTCGCGGGTGCCCTGCCCCTCCTCCGCACCGCGATGGACCGGGTGGCCGAGAGCGGGCTGCGGTGGAGCGAGCCGGGGGTCGAGCTGCGCGTCCTCGACGCCGTCGCCCGGTACGTCGCCGGCGACCTCGCGGGGAGCCTGCGCGCGACGGTGGCGCCGGAGAGCCCACCGCCGGACGTCGCGGCGGCGCGCCTGGCTGCCGTCGGGTGCTACGCCGCCGTCGCCGCGGGGAGCCCCGACGCCGCCACGCGGCTCGCGTCCCTCCGCGGCAGCTGGGACACCGACCCGCAGGTGGCGCTCGTCGCCGGGGGCTGCGAGGCCGACCTCCTCACGTGGGCGGGCGAGCCGGGAGCCGCCGCCGACGTCGCCGAGCGCGCCCAGGCCCATCTCGACCGGGTCGTCGGCGACACCGCCTACGGCGGCCTGTGGCTCGGCGCGCTCGCGCTCGGGGCCCTCGCCGACGCCGCGGAGGCGGCCCGGGCCCGGCGGGAGGCGGACGTGCTCGCCGAGGCGGAGCGCCGCGCCGACGCGTGGCGGTCGCGCGTCGACCGGCTCGTCGCCGGCGGGCGCGGGCGGCCGGGCGAGCTCGGCCCGGAGGGGCGGGCCTGGCACGCCAGGGCGGTGGCCGAGCACGCTCGCCTCCGGGGTGAGCCGGGCGTCGAGGAGTGGGAGGCGGCGCTCACCGCCTTCGGCTAC
>DASSQJ010000036.1:0-5209 GCA_035702545.1 Phycicoccus sp. | reverse complement strand
GGCGTCGACGACGGTCCGGCAAGGCTGGCGCGTCGAGCGCCCGCACCCCGGCCGGGCGGGCGTGACGACCCGCAGGCCACGTTCGTGGGCCGCGCGCTCGAGGAAGCGCATCGGCGTGGCCGCACCGGGGCTGCCGTGGTGGAAGAGGAGCACCGGCCCGCCCGACGGACCACTGACCCTGACGTCGAGCCGTCGGCCGTCGGCGAGCACCACGTGGTCCACCCGACGATCCAACAGCGCCACCGGGCGGCCGGCAACCCCGGACGGGGCCCAGCGCCGTCAGTACGTCGACACGGAGGGGTCGACCTCGCGCGACCAGGCGAGGACCCCGCCCTCGACGTTCACGGCGTCCACCCCCCGGGCCCGCAGCAGGTCGACCGCCTCACCGGAGCGCGACCCGACCTTGCACACGACGTAGACGCGTCCCCCGTCGCCCGGCACCGGCCCGCCGGAGCGGACCCGGTCCAGGGGCCAGTGCTCGGCGCCGGGGATCGCTGCCACCTCGAGCTCGCCCGGCTCCCGGACGTCGAGGAGGACGAACTCCGCGGCCCCCGTCCGCCGCTCGTCGAGGAGTCGCGCCAGCCCGGTGACGTCGATCCCCGGCCGCTGCGGCCCGGGTTCGGCGGCCGCACCCGAGGAGTCGGCCCCGCTCGCGGGAGCCGTCGACCAGCCGAGCGGCCTCGTCGGGTCGGCCCCCGTCCCGCACACGCTGCACCCCGGGTCACGCCGCACCGGCACGGCGTCCCAGGTCTGCGCAAGGGCGTCGTGGACGAGCAGCCGCCCCACGAGCGGCTCCCCGATGCCCGTCACGAGCTTGACGGCCTCGGTCGCCATCACCGACCCCACGCTCGCGCAGACGGCCCCGAGCACCCCGCCGACGGCGCACGACGGCACGGCGTCGGGTTCCGGCCGCGAGGGGAACACGCAGGCGTAGCACGGGCCCTCGCCGGCCCACCACACGGAGACCTGCCCGTCGAAGCGGTACACCGAGCCCCACACGTGCGGGATGCCGAGCCGCGCGCACGCGTCGCCGACGAGGTAGCGGGTCGGGAAGTTGTCCGCGCCGTCGAGGACGAGGTCGTAGTCGGCGAGCACGTCGAGGGCGGTCCGCGCGTCGAGCCGGAGCCGGTGCCGGACGACCTCCGTCTCCGGGCTGATGGCCGCGACCGCGTCCGCCGCCGAGTCCACCTTGGCCCGCCCGACGTCGGCCACCCCGTGGACGACCTGGCGCTGGAGGTTCGTCGCGTCGACCTCGTCGTCGTCGACGACCCCGAGGGTGCCGACGCCCGCGGCGGCGAGGTAGAGCAGCGCCGGCGAGCCGAGGCCCCCGGCCCCGACGACGAGCACCCGCGCGTTCCGGAGCCGCCGCTGCCCGTCCGACCCGACGTCCGGCAGGAGGAGGTGCCGGGCGTAGCGGGTCCGCTCCGCGGCCGTGAGCTCGGGCCCCGGCGGCACCAACGGGCGACGCGCCATGCCCGGAACCTAACACCGGCGCGCGGCGACGGGTCGGCTCGCCCCTACTCGTCCGTAGGATGGCGCGGGACCCGCCACCGGAGGAGCGCATGACGAGCACGAGCAGCACCCGCAGCACCCGGATGCCGCGCAGCGAGCGCCGCGCGCAGCTCCTCGACGCCGCGCAGGCGGTGTTCGTCCAGTCCGGGTACCACGCGGCGGCCATGGACGAGATCGCGGACCGCGCCGGCGTGTCGAAACCGGTTCTCTACCAGCACTTCCCGGGCAAGCTGGACCTCTACCTCGCGCTCCTCGACACGCACTGCGACACCCTCGAGCAGCTGGTCCGCCAGGCCCTCGAGACGGGCGCCGGCGACAACGAGGTCCGGGTGGACGCGACCGTCGCCGCCTACTTCGACTTCGTGACCCGCGAGGACGCCGCGTTCCGGATGGTCTTCGAGTCCGACCTCACGAGCGTCCCCCAGGTCCGCGCCCGCCTCGACGCCGTGCAGATGGCGTGCGCCGAGGCCATCGCGGAGGTCATCGCCGAGGACACCGGGGTCGACGACGAGCGCGCCCTCCTCCTCGGGTCGGCCCTCGCCGGGATGGCCCAGGTGGCGGCCCGGCACTGGCTCGCCCAGGACAGCGAGGTCACCGAGACCGAGGCGGCCCGGCTCATCAGCGGCCTCGCGTGGCGGGGCCTGGGGTCCTTCCCGCTGGTGGGCGGCTGAGCCCTCCGCGAACACGGCCGGCGCGGAACAAGTGCGGCGGAGCCGCAAGCTAGCCTGAGCGCGAGACAACCACCCGACCCGGGCCACGCCCCGCGGTCGCCGACGAAAGGTGCGTGCCCGTGGAGGTCACCATCGGTGTCCAGAACGTCGCCCGCGAGCTGTCCGTGGAGACCGACGGCGATGCCGCCCAGGTCACCAAGGCCGTCGAGGACGCGATGAGCGACGGCGGCATCCTCCGCCTCACCGACACCAAGGGCCGCACGGTCCTCGTCCCGGGCCGGGCCATCGGCTGGGTCCAGGTCGGCGAGAGCGAGAAGGGCAAGGTCGGCTTCGGGGCGGTCTGACGCGCTCCGGGCCCCCGGACAGTCGCCCGCAGCTCGGGGGCGAGAAAGGGTGTGCTCGCATCCCCGAAGGGGTAGTACTCCTGCGCTACGTTCACTGGGACCGGTAGTACGCCGGGCTCACCGACGTCCAGGACCTGGACGTCAGACGCGGGGCACCGTCCCCGGATTGGAGTCAGCAGATGACCGAGTTCCTCCCGATGGCCGCCGCGACCTGCGCGCCCACCGGCGTCGGAGGCTGGATCGGCACGATCATCTTCGGCGCGATCATCGGCGCGCTCGCCAGGCTCGTCCTCCCGGGCAAGCAGAACATCAGCCTCATCATCACGATCATCATCGGCATCGTCGGAGCCCTCATCGGCTACTGGCTCGCCGCCCAGCTCGGGGTCTGCGCCACGAGCGGCATCGACTGGATCCGCTGGATCATCTCGATCATCGTCGCGGCGGTGCTCGTCGTCATCTACGGCTCGATCACCGGCCGTCGGACGACCGCCTGACCCGACGCAGAACCGACCGCGCCCCCCGTCCGTCCGGACGGGGGGCGCGTCGCGTCGTCAGGCCGCCAGCCCGAGCCGGGTCATCCGCCGCTGGTGGTTCTCGGTGAGCCGGGTGAACATCCGCCCGACCTCGGCGAGGTCGACGCCGCCGCCGATGAGGAGCGCGGACAGCGCGTCCCGCTCGACGGCCACCGCCTGGGCCTGCGACAGGGCCTCCCCCATGAGCCGGCGCCCCCAGAGCGCGAGACGCCCCGCCGCCGTCGGGTCGGTGCGCAGCGCGTCGCGGACGATCTGGACGACGAAGTCGGCCTGTCCCTGGTCGTCGAGGGCGGCGTTCATCACCTCGCGGGTCTCCTCGTCGACGAAGGACGAGACCTCGCGGTAGAAGTCCTTGGCGATGCCGTCGCCGACGTAGGCCTTGACGAGGCCCTCGAGCCACCCCTTCGGCCTCGTGCGCTCGTGGAAGGACGCGAACGGCGCGACGAACGGCTGCATCGCGGCCTCCGGGTCGATGCCGAGGGCCCGCATGTGGTCGACGAGGAGGGTGTACTGGACGTACTCGGTGTTCGCCAGGCCGGCCATCTGCGACTTGAGCGAGAGCGTCGGGGCCAGGTCGGAGTCGACGGCCATCCGCAGGAAGGCGGTGAGCTCGCCGTAGGCGAGGACACCGAGCAGGTCGCTGACGGCGGCGCGGTACTCGGACTCACCGAGCGCGGTCTGGTCCATGTCCGCGCAGCCTAACGGTACGATGGTGCTCGTCCACGGTGCCCGGTCGGCACGAACGTGACCCCCGATGGGCGGAGCGCCCGGCAACCGCGCGAACCCCGCCCCTGACATCTCCGATCGGCCCGCAGCCCAGTGCTGGCGCCCCTGCGTGCCCGCCGACCGGAAGAGAGCCCATGACCGACGTCGCCGACGCCGACACCACGACGACCCCCGAGCCGTACGCGCCACCCGTGCAGTCCTTCGCGGACTTCCCCGTGCACCCCGACATCGTCGCGGCGCTCGCCGAGGGCGGCATCACCCACCCGTTCCCCATCCAGGCGATGACGATGCCGGTCGCCCTCGCGGGCCACGACATCATCGGGCAGGCCAAGACCGGGACGGGCAAGACCCTCGGGTTCGGCGTCCCGATGCTCAACCGCGTCGTGTCCCCGCGCGACGAGGCGTTCGCCGACTTCCGGGCGGCGGGCAAGCCGCAGGCGCTCGCCGTGGCCCCGACCCGCGAGCTCGCTGTGCAGGTCTCGGGCGACATCGAGCGCGCCGGCCGCAAGCGCGGCATCCGGGTGCTCACCGTCTACGGCGGGCGCGCGTACGAGCCGCAGGTCGAGGCGCTGCGCCGCGGGGTCGAGATCGTCGTCGGGACGCCCGGCCGCCTCATCGACCTCGCGAAGCAGGGCCACCTCGACCTCGGGCACGCCCGCACGGTGGTCCTCGACGAGGCCGACGAGATGCTCGACCTCGGCTTCCTCCCGGACGTCGAGAAGATCCTCGCGATGACGCCCGCGGGCCGACAGACGATGCTCTTCTCCGCGACGATGCCCGGTGCGGTCGTCGCCCTGGCCCGGCGGTACATGAACCAGCCCACCCACATCCGGGCGATGACCGAGGACGACGGGTCCGACCGCGCGACCGTCAAGGCCATCGAGCAGTTCGTCTACCGGGCCCACGCGATGGACAAGACCGAGCTGCTGGCGCGCGTCCTCCAGGCCGACGGCCGCGGCCTGACGATCATCTTCACCCGGACGAAGCGGACGGCGGCCAAGGTCGCCGACGACCTCACCGACCGCGGGTTCGCCGCCGCCGCCATCCACGGCGACCTCGGTCAGGGCGCCCGGGAGCAGGCGCTGCGCGCGTTCCGCAACGGCAAGGTCGACGTCCTCGTCGCCACCGACGTCGCCGCCCGTGGCATCGACGTCGAGAACGTCACGCACGTCGTCAACTACCAGTGCCCGGAGGACGAGAAGACCTACCTCCACCGCACCGGGCGCACCGGCCGCGCCGGCAACACCGGCGTCGCGATCACCCTCGTCGACTGGGACGACCTGCACCGCTGGGCGCTCATCAACAAGGCGCTCGACCTGTCTTTCGGCGACCCGGAGGAGACGTACTCCACGTCCCCGCACCTGTACGAGCTGCTGAACATCCCCGAGGGCACCAAGGGCGTCCTGCCGCGGGCCGAGCGCAC
>DASSQJ010000035.1:0-21669 GCA_035702545.1 Phycicoccus sp. | reverse complement strand
CACGCCCCTGGAGGGCGTGTCGAGCGGCCTTCTGAGCAAGAACTCGCGAGGCTCGGGCGGGGGTCAGGCCGAGGTGGAGCTGCTGGTGGACGGCGACGCAGGGGTGGCGGTCGGCTCAGGGGCCGGCGTGCGCGCCGCCTCGGCGGAGCTCAGCCTCCGGTACCGCACCGCGATGACGGCCAGCGCCATCGCACCGGCGGTGACCGGCACGGCGTAGGCACGCTGGGCACCCCACGCCTCGATGGCCCACCCCCCGACGGCGGACCCCGCCGAGATGCCGATGAGGATGCCGGTGACGGCCACGGCCATCCCCTCCGTCACGAGCGCCCTGGGGACCAGCCGCTGGGCGAGCGAGAGGCTCGTGATGAGCATCGGCGCCGTCGCGCAGCCCGCGACGACCATGACGACCGCGAGCCACCAGAGGCCGGGCACGACGAGTGCCGGCAGCTCGAGGAGCAGCATGGCCGCGGCCGCGACGAGGAGCCGCCGGGTCAGGGTCGACCGGAACACCCGGCTGCCGAAGACGAGCCCCGAGAGCGTCGAGCCCAGGGCGAACCCGCCGAGGACGACGCTCGAGAAGCTCGCGTTCCCCGCCTCGGTCGCGAAGGCGACGGCGATGACCTCGTTGGCGCCGAAGATCACGCCGGTCATGACGAGGGCGCCGGCGACGAGGAGCAGCCCGGGCCACCGCACCGCGAGGCCGGCGGGCCGCTCGGCGTGGGGCACCACGGGCGGCTCGGTCGAGCGGGCGGAGAGGAAGACCAGTGCCCCGACCGTGAAGAGGACCTCGGCGAGGAGCAGGCCGGCCTCCGGGAACCAGAGCGTCGAGACGAGGACGGCGAGGACCGGCCCGACGACGAACGAGGCCTCGTCGGCGACCTGCTCGAAGGACATCGCGGTGTGCAGCCGAGCCGGGTCGTCGTGGAAGATGTGCGCCCAGCGGGCCCGTGACATCGGGCCCGGTTCGGGGAGGACGGCGCTCAGGCCGTAGAGGACGAAGAGGGTCCACGCGGGCGCGCCGAGCCACGACATCAGGGCGACCCCCGTCCCGGCGACCGCGGACAGGGCGACGAACGGGAGGGCCACCCGGCGCTGCCCGTGCCGGTCGACGAGCCGCCCGAGGACCGGGCCGGCGACAGCGAGGACGGCGAGGCCGACCGCGGACACGGCGCCCGCCAGCCCGAAGGAACCGCGCCTCTCGCTCACCATGACGATGACGGCGACCCCGAACATCGCGCCCCCCACGCGCGAGAGCGCCGTCCCCGCGATGAAGGTGCGGGCACCGGGGACCCGGAAGAGGGGGACGTAGGCGGAGAGCACGGCACACACTCGCGGAAGCGACGAGCGCCGGCACCCTGGGGCGCCGGCGCGAGGGATGGGTGGGACTGCGGCCATCATCCATCCGGTGAGACAGCCGCCGCAAACCAGTTCGCGGGAAGCCGTGCGTCAGCGGGCCGAGGCCGCGCCGAGGAGGGCGGCCAGGCCGAGCGCGCTGCGGGGGTCGTACGCCGCGCGCCAGAGCCCGCCGTGCGCGGCCGCCCAGGCCTCGTCCTGCCACGGGTGGTCATGACGTGGCGATCCGGCCGCCAGGTCGTGGACGAGCAGGGCGGCCATCAGGGTGTTCGCCGTGCCCGGCTCGAACACCTCCACCCCGAAACGGTGCGCGCCGGCGTAGGCGGCGGCCAGCGCGCGGTTCTTCACGACCGAGCGGGTCCGGGTCGGCGGGGCGACCTTGAACGAGACGGTCGCCCCGGACGCGCGGGCCGCGGTGGCGCGCCACCGCTGGATGCGCTTGGCGAGCAGGTAGTTCGGTCCCTGCTGCGTGACGATCGAGTCGTTGATGCCGGGGTCCTCGCCGGGCCGGTAGTTGCGCCGGAGCAGCCGGCCGCCGGAGAGGGTGCGCAGCGGGACCCGCAGCACCTTCGACGTGCGGCGCTCGGCGTACGAGCGGGTCGCCGCGTCGACGGCGTCGCCCGGCACGGCGAAGACGTCGGTGGGCGTCGCGAGGAAGGACAGCGCGGTGTCCGGGCGCTGGCCTCGCACCGCCTCGGACAGCGCGTCGACGGCGGCCGAGACCCGCACGTTCGTCGCGCCGTCGGCGTAGACGTAGTTGCCGAGGACGAGCGACCCCTCGACGCCGGCGACCCACGAGGTCGCGGCCGGCAGGTCGTGGAGCAGGTCGATGCCGGCCCGCTCCGCGAGGGGCGCCGACCCCGCCCGTGCCGGGACGACGAGCCGCCCTGCCAGCGCGGCGGTCTCGTCGAGCAGCCGGGCCCACAGGTCGGGCCGGGGGAGGTCGACGGCCGCGACGGTGGCGCCCCAGCGCAGCAGCGCCCGCAGCGGCCCCATCTCGGCGGCGGCACCGAGGACGACGACGGTCCGCCCGTCGAGGCGCAGCCAGCCCGGGTTCTCGAGGACCGCGGTGACCGCCTCGCGCAGGCTGGGCTCGACGACGCCGGCCGCCACCCACTCGTCGAGCCGACGGCGCAGGTCGTCACCAGCGAGGCGGTGACCGTGGTACGGGATGGTCAGCGCCGTCTCCGGCTCGCCGCCTCCGCCGACGACCTCGGTGTCGAGCAGGTCGTGCGGCCCGCCCGTGGCGCCGCCCACCGCGGCCGCGAGGGGGAGCTCCTCACCGCCGTCCGGGCTCCAGCGCATCCGGGAGTGGACCGAGGCGAGACCGGACTCCGCGATGGTCCGCGCGTCGGCGTAGCTCGGCAGGCCCGCCTCGACGAGTCGTCGAAAGTGCTCGACGTAGCCGGTGCGCCAGTTCGTCTCCCGGGCTGCGGCTGCGGACCCGACGGGGTCGACGGGGGCGAGCGCGTCGGCGACGACCGCGCGGCCGGTGGCCGACGTCGAGCGCCGGCCGTCGACCTCCGGGAAGACGACGCCACGATCGCCGTGCGCCACCTCGCGTCAGCCCCAGACGAGCGCGCGGGACGGGTCCGCGAGGAGGGCGGCGACGGTCGCGAGGAACCTCGACCCGAGCTCGCCGTCGACGAGTCGGTGGTCGAAGGAGAGGGCGAGCGTGGTGACCCACCGGGGCTCGATGCGCTCGTCCGCCCCCTCGCCGACGACCCAGGGGCGCCGCGTCACGGACCCGAACGCCATGATCGCCGACTCCCCCGGGTTGAGGATGGGGGTGCCGCCGTCGACGCCGAAGACCCCTACGTTGGTGATCGTGATGGTGCCGCCCGCCATGTCGGCCGGCGGGGTGCGCCCCTCCCGCGCAGTCGCGGTGAGCGCACCGATCGCGTCGGCGAGCTCGCGCAGGGTCATCCGGTCGGCGTCCTTCACGTTCGGCACGACGAGCCCGCGGGGGGTCGCGGCGGCGATGCCGAGGTTGACGTAGTGCTTGAGGACGATCTCCTGGGCCTGCTCGTCCCAGCTCGCGTTGACCTCGGGGTGCCGGCGCACGGCGAGGCACATCGCCTTGGCGAGGACGAGGAGCGGAGTCACCTTGACGTCGCGGAACTCCTTGTCGCGCTTGAGCTTCTCGACGAGGTCCATCGTCGCGGTGACGTCGACGGTGACCCACTCGGTGACGTGGGGGGCCGTGAAGGCGGAGGCGACCATCGCCTGGGCCGTCATCCTGCGGACACCCTTGACCGGCACCCGCGTCTCGCCCCGGTCACCCCACGCGGTGGACGCCGCAGGGGTCGCGGCGACCGCCGGCTCCGGGCCGACGGCGGCGGCCTCGACGTCGGCGCGCGTGACGACCCCGCCCGCGCCGGTCGGGGTGATCGAGCCGAGGTCGACCCCGAGGTCCTTGGCGAGCTTGCGGACCGGCGGCTTGGCCAGGGCACGGACGCGCTCGCCGGTCATCGTGCCGCCGTCCCGCGCCACAGCCGGAGCCGGGGGGGCGGAGACCGGAGCCGGAGCTGCGGGGGCCGCCTGCGGCGTGGGGGCCGGAGCGGCCACGGCCGGTGCCGCCTGCTTCCGGGGACGCCGCTTGGCCTCGGTCTGCCGGACGCCGTAGCCGACGAGGACCGCGGTCCGCCCGGCCATGGCGCCCTCGGCCTTCCCGCCGTCGTCGGCGGGGGCCGCAGCGGCCGGCTCGGCCGGCGCCTCGGCGGGCTCGGCGGCCGGCGCCGCCGGGGCGGACACGCCCGCCGACCCGTCGTCGACGGTGATGATGGGCGTGCCGACCTCGACGGTGTCGCCCTCGGCGACGAGCAGCTCGCCGACCGTCCCGGCGAACGGGATCGGCAGCTCGACGAGCGACTTGGCCGTCTCGACCTCGACGACGACGTCGTTGACCTTGACCGTGTCCCCGGGCTTCACGTGCCACGTGACGATCTCGGCCTCGGTCAGCCCCTCACCGGGGTCGGGAAGCTTGAACTCACGAAGAGCCATCTGCGAGAGCGCCTTTCAGTACGCGAGCGAACGGTCGACGGCGTCGAGCACCCGGTCGACGTCGGGGAGGAACTCCTCCTCCAGCCGGCTCGGCGGGTAGGGGACGTTGTACCCGCCGACGCGCAGCACCGGCGCCTCGAGCTCGTAGAACGCCTGCTCGGTGACCATCGCGGCGACCTCGGCGCCGATGCCGAGGAACGTCGAGGCCTCGTGGACGACGACGGCGCGGCCGGTGCGGCGCACCGACGCCAGGACCGCGTCGGTGTCGAGAGGGGCCAGAGACCGGAGGTCGACGACCTCGAGGGAGCGCCCCTCCTCCTCGGCTGCCTGGGCGGCCTGGAGGCACGTCTTGACCATCGGCCCGTACGCGAGCAGCGTGAGGTCGCTGCCCTCGCGGAGCACCCGCGCGGTGCCGAGCGGTCCGTCGGGGGCGTCGCCGACCTCGCCCTTGTCCCAGTAGCGCCGCTTGGGCTCGTAGAAGATCACCGGGTCGTCGGTCTCGATCGCCTGCTGGATCATCCAGTGGGCGTCGTGCGGGTTGGAGCAGGAGACGACGCGCAGCCCGGCCGTGTGGGCGAAGTACGCCTCGTTGGACTCGCTGTGGTGCTCGACGGCGCCGATGCCGCCGCCGTACGGGATGCGGATGACGAGGGGCATCGTCACGTACCCGAGCGAGCGGGCGTGCAGTTTGGCGACCTGGCTGACGATGTGGTCGAAGGCGGGGTAGACGAAGCCGTCGAACTGGATCTCGACGACGGGGCGGTACCCGCGCAGCGCCATCCCGATCGCGGTGCCGACGATGCCGGCCTCGGCGAGCGGGGTGTCGATGACGCGGTCCTCGCCGAAGTCCTTCTGCAGCCCCTCGGTGACGCGGAAGACCCCGCCGAGCTTGCCGATGTCCTCGCCCATGAGGACGACGCGCGAGTCCTTCTCCATCGCGGCCCGCAGGCCGCTCGTGATGCCCTTCGCGAGGGTCGTCGTCGTGGTCATCGCTGCGCCTCCTCGAAGGACGCGTGGTACTCCTCGAACCACGCCCGTTCGCGCTCCATGACCGGGTGGGCCTCGGCGTAGACGTGCTCCCACATCGCGGAGCCGTCGGGGTCGGGCATCGCGAGGCAGCGCTCGCGGACCGAGGCGCCGAGCTCGTCGGCCTCGGCGTCGACGGCCTCGAGGACGTCGGCGTCGGCGCGGCCGCTCGTGACGAGCCACCGCTTGAACCGCTCGATGGGGTCGCGGTGCTTCCACACCTCGACCTCGGCCGAGACGCGGTACTTCGTCGGGTCGTCGGAGGTCGTGTGCGCGCCCATCCGGTAGGTGAACGCCTCGACGAAGGTCGGGCCCTGGCCGGAGCGGGCGGCGTCGAGCGCTCGCTTGGTCACGGCGTAGACGGCGAGGACGTCGTTGCCGTCGACGCGGATGCCGGGGAAGCCGAAGCCGCGGGCGCGGTGGTAGAGCGGCGCGCGCGTCTGCTTCTCGTTGGGCTCGGAGATGGCCCACTGGTTGTTCTGGCAGAAGAAGACGACCGGGCTGTTGTTGACGCCGGCGAAGACGAGGGACTCGGAGACGTCGCCCTGCGAGGTGGCACCGTCGCCGAAGTAGGCGATGACGGCGGTGTCGCGCTCGTCGTCGCCGGTTCCGACGTCACCGTCGCGCTGGACGCCCATCGCGTAGCCCGTCGCGTGGAGGGTCTGCGCGCCGATGATGATCGTGTAGAGGTGGAAGTTCTTCTCGTTGGGGTCCCAGCCGCCGTGGTTGACGCCGCGGAACATCCCGAGCAGGTTGACCGGGTCGACCCCGCGGCACCAGGCGACGCCGTGCTCGCGGTAGGTGGGGAAGGCGTAGTCCTGCGGGCGCAGCGCGCGGCCCGAGCCGACCTGGGCGGCCTCCTGCCCGAGCAGGCTGGCCCAGAGGCCGAGCTCGCCCTGGCGCTGGAGCGCGGTCGCTTCGGCGTCGAAGCGCCGGATGAGGACGAGGTCGCGGTAGAAGCCGCGGAGCTCCTCGTCGGTCAGCGCGTCGACGACCGGGTCGAGCTCGGGGTCGGCCACCCGCTCGCCCTCGGGGGTCAGCAGCTGGACCATCTCGGGGCCGCCCTCGGCGAGGGGGCGGTCGGGGACCTGCGCGCGCGTCACGTGGTGGTCGACGCCGTACGCGGTCTCGAGGGGGGCGACGTCGCTGTCGCTCACTGGGCACTCCTTCTCCGGGCGCCCGTGGTGACGGGCTCCGCGTCGGTGCCGGCCTCGCGGGATGCGGTGGTCCCGGTGCGGTCGGCAGGGGTGGTCGTGACGTCGCGACGAGGGTGGTGCCGCGGTCACTGCCGGTGTCGACCCCACCGTACCGGCCCCGCGGCACGGTGGGCGACGCGCCGGGGGCCGGGCCGAGGCGAAACCGGCTGCCGGCCGCGGGGCACCGGCCGTACCCTGCTGGGGAAGTCCGGTGCGCGTCGGGCCGGGGAAGTGGGCAGGAATGACGAGGCTGGAGACCCCTCCGCGGCCGGAGGACGAGCAGGACCAGCGGGCCACCGCGGTCCGTGCTGCCGTCGAGGCCGGCCAGCTCCTCCGCCGGCTGGAGCCACCGCTCGGGCGGCCCGAGCACGTCACCGAACCGCGGTTCTCCGGTGCCGGCCTCGTCACCGGGCTGTTCTTCCTCACCATCTCCTTCCTCCCCTCGCTGCTCCCCCGGGACGCCTACGTCCAGGGCGTCATCTCCGGGCTCAGCCTGCTCGTCGGCTACGGCGTCGGGACCGCGGTGTCCGCCCTCTACCGGTACCTGCGCTTCCCCCGGGTGCCGGCCGTCGTCCGAGCCGTCGCGCTCTCGCTCAGTGTCGGGGCCGTCCTCGTCCTCACCGTCCTGGCGGTGTGGAAGCAGGTCGGCTGGCAGAACGACCTGCGCCGCCAGTACGGGATGGAGCCGATCGGTCCCGGCGGGTGGCCGCTCATCCTCGCCGTGACCCTCCTCGTCGCCGGCTCCTTCCTCGTCCTCGCCCGCTTCGTGCGCGCCGCCTTCGCCCGCCTCCGGCAGGTGCTCGGCCGGCGGCTCTCCCGCGAGCTGTCCACGCTCCTCGGGGTCGTGGTCGTCGTCATCGCCGTCTGGGCCCTCTACACCGGGGTCCTCGTCAACGGCTTCTTCGCCGCCGCCAACGCCCTCTCGGCAGGGCCGGACCGGACCATCAACCCGCGGTTCTCGGCGCCCACCTCCCCCGAGCGCTCGGGCGGCCCGGGGTCCCTCGTCGACTGGCGCGACCTCGGCCGGGAGGGCCGCAACTTCGTCTCCGGCGGACCGACCGTCGCCGACATCAACGCGGTGAGCGGCGGGGGCGCCAAGCTGCCGATCCGCGTCTACGTCGGCCAGCGCAGCGCCGACACCCTCCAGCAGCGGGCCGACCTCGTCCTCGCCGAGCTCAAGCGGACCGGGGCCTTCCAGCGCAAGGTCCTCGTCCTCGCCACGACGACGGGGACCGGCTACCTCGACCGCAACGGGACCGACCCGCTCGAGTTCATGTGGAACGGCGACACCGCGATCGCGGGGGTCCAGTACTCGTACCTCCCGAGCTGGATCTCGCTGCTCGCCGACCAGGAGGCCGTGCAGGCGACGTCGCAGGCCGTCTTCGACACCGTGCAGGCGTACTGGTCGACCCTCCCGGCGTCGCAGCGACCCCGCCTCTACCTCTACGGGCTCTCACTGGGCTCCTACGGGGTGGAGCAGATCCTCGGCTCGATCAACATGATCAACGAGCCGATCAGCGGGGCGCTGCTCGTCGGGCCGCCCTTCTTCAACCCCGTGCACGCCCGGCTCGAGGCCGACCGCGACGCCGGCAGCCCCGCCTGGCTCCCCGTGTACGGTGACGGCCGGACCGTGCGGTTCACCGCCGAGCAGAACGGGCTGGAGCGGACTCCGGGGCCGTGGGGGCCGACCCGGGTCGTCTACCTCCAGCACGCCTCCGACCCGGTCGTCTTCTTCTCCCGCGACCTCGCCTTCTCGCCACCGGAGTGGCTCCGGGACGGCCAGCGCGGCCCCGACGTCTCGCCGCGCATGGGCTGGTTCCCCATCGTGACCATGGTCCAGGTGCTCCTCGACCTGCCGGGCGCGGGGAACGTGCCGATGGGGTACGGCCACCTCTACTCCGCCACGGCGCACCTCACGGCATGGGCCGCCATCACCGACCCGCCGAACTGGTCCGCCGAGCGTGCGGCCACCCTCTCCCGGGTCCTCGAGGCCCGGCCGCACCCGTACAGCACGACGCACCCCCTGCCCCCGGGGATGGACTGACCGACGGAGGACCGACGGGCGCGGCGCGCCCTCAGGCCCCGAAGCGGGCCTCGGGCAGGGGGCGCGACACCACCTCGTCGGCCTCCTGCGGGTCGGCGCCGAGCAGGCGGAGCACCCCCGCCGTGACCTCGTCGACGACGCGGTCGGGAACCCCGTCCGGCGCGCCCAGCTGGAGCTGGAGCAGCCCGATGAGCGCCCCCGCGACGGTAGACACGGCCACGTCCGGGGCAACGTGCCGCAGCCGCCCGGCGGCGAACGCGGCCGCGAGGTCGCGGCGGGCCCGTGGCGCGAGGCCGTCGGGGCTCGTCAGGGCATCGAGTCCCAGCTCGGTGAGGAACCGGGCGAGCTCGGGATGGGTCCGCCCGACCCGGCCGGCGAGTCGGAACCTCGCGGCGAACGCCTCCACCGGGTCCTCGACCCCGGCGCAGGCGAGGTCGAGGGACCGGCCCCAGTGCTCGAGGACCTCCGTCTCGGCGACCCGGAACAGCTCCTCCTTCGACGCGAAGTGGTTGTAGAAGGTCCCGAAGCCGAGGTCGGCCTCCTCGGTGATCTCCTGGATGGTGGCCTGCTCCACCCGGCCCGCCGCGGTGAGCCGGACGGCGGCGTCGACCAGCGCCCGGCGGGTCCGTGCCTTGCGGCGCTCCTGGCGACCGGTGGGCAGGACGTCCGCGGAGCCGGCATCCGTTGACAGCGGGCCGGACGGCCCCGTTTGATGACCCATGGCAGTACTGATGATGACATCACCCTCGGCCCGGACGGCCACCTGCCACCCGCTCGACCGCACCGAGGAGCACCATGGCCACCATTGACCCGCGCCGGCACGTCCTGCCCGTCGCCGACCCCGAGCCGGCTCGCTTCACCCCGTACGAGGCCACAGACCCGGCGAACCGCCCGGTCCCGATCGAGCGGCTGCGGGCGCCGGAGGGAGCACCCAACGTCCTCGTCGTCCTCCTCGACGACCTGGGGTTCGGGGTGTCCGGCACGTTCGGCGGCCCCGTCCGGACGCCCACCGCCGACCGGCTCGCCGGCTCCGGGCTGCGGTACACGCGGTTCCACACGACCGCGCTGTGCGCCCCGACCCGGGCCGCGCTGCTCACCGGACGGAACCACCACGCCGTCGGGATGGGCGCCGTGACCGAGCTGGCGACCGCGGCACCCGGCTACTCCTCCGTGCGGCCGCGCTCGGCGGCGCCGCTCGCCGAGGTGCTCCGCCTCAACGGCTACTCCACCGCCCAGTTCGGCAAGTGCCACGAGGTGCCGGTGTGGGAGTCCAGCCCGGTCGGCCCCTTCGACGCGTGGCCGACCGGCGGGGGCGGCATGGAGTACTTCTACGGCTTCATCGGCGGGGAGACCAACCAGTTCTACCCGTCGCTGTACCGCGGCACGAGCGCCGTCGAGGTCGAGCGCAGCCCCGAGGATGGCTACCACCTCACCGAGGACCTGGCCGACGAGGCGGTCGCGTGGCTGCGCCAACAGCGGGCCCTGGCCCCCGACAAGCCCTTCTTCCTCTACTTCGCCCCCGGCGCCGCGCACGCTCCCCACCACGTGCCCCCGGGGTGGGCCGACCGCTACGCCGGCGAGTTCGACGACGGCTGGGACGACCTCCGGGAGCGGACCTTCGCCCGGCAGAAGGAGCTCGGCGTCATCCCGGAGGACGCCGAGCTCACCGCACGGCCCGCCGAGATCCCCGCGTGGGACGAGATGCCCGACGAGCTCAAGCCGGTGCTGGCCCGGCAGATGGAGGTCTTCGCCGGATTCCTCGAGCACACCGACCACCAGGTCGGCCGTCTCGTCGACGCCCTCGAGGACCTCGGTGCCCTCGAGGACACGCTCGTCCTCTACATCGTCGGCGACAACGGCGCCTCGGGTGAGGGCACGGTCAACGGGAGCTTCAACGAGGCGTTCGTCTTCAACGGGGTGGCCCACCTCGAGACCCCCGAGTTCATGGCGTCCCACATCGACGAGTTCGGCACCCCAGCGGCGTACAACCACTACGCCGTCGGATGGGCGCACGCGACGGGTACCCCCTACCAGTGGACCAAGCAGGTCGCCTCGCACTGGGGCGGCACCCGGAACGGGACGATCGTCCACTGGCCGCGGGGCATCCGCTCGGCGCCGGGGACGCGCTCGCAGTTCACGCACGTCATCGACGTCGCGCCGACCGTCCTCGAGGTCGCGGGTATCCCCGCCCCTCGGTCGGTCCACGGCGTGCAGCAGATGCCGCTGCACGGCACGAGCATGGCGTACTCGTTCGACGACCCCGACGCCCCGGAGACGCACGACCTGCAGTACTTCGAGTGCTTCGTCAACCGCGGTGTCTACCACCAGGGTTGGACCGCGGTGACACGCCACAGCACCCCCTGGGTCGTCGAGCCGCTCCCCCCGCTGGACGAGGACGTCTGGGAGCTCTACGCCCCCGACGACTGGACCCAGGCCCGCAACCTCGCCGAGGCGATGCCCGAGAAGCTCGCCGAGCTCCAGCGCCTCTTCCTCATCGAGGCGGTGCGCTACCAGGTGCTCCCCCTCGACGACCGGCGCATCGAGCGGTTCAGCCCCGAGCTCGCCGGGCGGCCGATGCTCCTCGCCGGCAACAGCCAGCGCCTCTACCCCGGGATGGGGCGGCTGCCCGAGAACTGCGTCCTCAACATCAAGAACCGTTCGTTCGCCATCACGGCACGGATCGAGGTGCCGGCGGACGGCGGCCACGGAGTCGTCATTGCCCAGGGAGGCGCGTTCGGCGGCTGGAGCCTCTACCTGGTCCGGGGCCGGGCCGCCTTCTGCTACAACCTCCTCGGGCTCCGTCGCGAGAAGGTGACCGGCACGGAGACCCTCGCCGAGGGCCGCCACGAGCTGCGGGTCGAGTTCTCCTACGACGGCGGCGGCCTCGGCAAGGGCGGGCAGCTGACGCTCCTCGTCGACGGGTCGGAGGTCGGCGGGGCACGGCTGGAGTCGACCGTGCCGATGGTGTTCTCCCCGGACGAGACCACGGACGTCGGGGAGGACCTCGCCTCCCCGGTGAGCGACGACTACGCGGCCGGGGAGAGCCGGTTCACGGGCTCCATCGACTGGGTCCAGATCGACCTCGGCGAGGACGCCCTCGACCACCTCGTCACGCCCGAGGACCGGATGAGGATCGCCCTGGCCCGCCAGTGACCCCGAGGGACCGGCACCCTCAGGCGAACGGCTCCTCCCCCGGTGCGACGGGACGCAGCCAGCGGAAGCCGTAGGGCTCGAGGACGAGCTCGACCCGCCCTCCGGGCCCCACCGGCATCGCCTCCTCGTCGGTGAGGACGTCGTCGAGCACGAGGCCCTCGGCGTCCTCGAGGCGCAGGTTCACGGGCACGCTCTCGCCGGAGAGGTTGTGCACGGCCAGCATCCGCCAGTCGTCGCAGCGGGCGACGTGCGCCAGGACCGCAGGCGTGTCGTGGTCGAGCACCTCGGCCTCGGCCCAGCCGAGCTCCGGCATCTGGCGGTAGCGGCGGACGAGGGTCCGGATGAAGGACCACATCGAGTCCGGGTCGCGGCGCTGGTCGGCCACGTTGACGTGTTCCGGCCCGTAGGCACCCGTGGTGAGCGGCCGGGCGAGCCGCCGGGCGGCGGCCGAGGAGAACCCGCCGTTCGGCCCGGAGGTCCACTGCATCGGCGTCCGGACGGCCAGCCGGCCCTCGAGGTCGAGGTTCTCCCCCATCCCGATCTCCTCCCCGTAGAAGAGGACCGGCGTCCCCGGCAGCGAGAACATCAGCGAGTAGACGCACCGGATGCGGCGGGCGTCGCCGCCGAGCATCGTCGGCAGCCGCCGGCGCAGCCCCCGGCCGTAGAGCTGCATCCCCGGCTCGGGGCCGAAGGCGGCGAACACCTCCTTCCGCTCGGCCGTCGTCAGCTTGTCGAGGGTCAGCTCGTCGTGGTTCCGCACGAAGTTCGCCCACTGGCTCTGCAGGTCGAGGCCGGGGCGCTCGCGCAGCGCGGCGGCGACCGGCCCGGCGTCCCCGCGCGCGAGCGAGAGGTAGAGGGCCTGCATCCCGTTGAAGTCGAACTGCATGTTCAGGCCGTTGCCGTCGTCGCCACCGAAGTAGTCCTTCTGGCCGCCGTACGGCAGGTTCACCTCCCCGAGGAGCAGGGCGTCGCCGCGCCGTCGGGTGACGTAGCCACGGACGTGCCCGAGGTACCGGAAGGGGTCGAAGGACCCGGGGTCCGCGCCGGGGTAGCTGTCCGTCGCGAAGAGGAACGGGACCGCGTCGATGCGGAAGCCGCTCACCCCCATCTGGAGCCAGAACCCCAGGGTCCGGGCGATCTCCTCGCGGACCCGGGGGTTCGCGACGTTGAGGTCCGGCTGGGTCCGGTAGAAGTGGTGGAGGTAGTACTCGCCCGTGCGCTCGTCGAGCTGCCAGATGCTGTCCTCCTTGTCGGGGAAGACGACCTCGGCCTTGCTCGATCGGGGCTTCGTCGCGCTCCACACGTAGTACTCGCGATAGGAGTCCTCGGTGCTGCGCCGGGCCGACCGGAACCACGGGTGCCGGTCCGAGGTGTGGTTCATGACGAAGTCGACGATGACCCGGATGCCCCGGGCGTTCGCCGTCCGGATGAGCTCGACGACGTCCCCGAGGTCGCCGAGGCGCCGGTCGACGCCGAGGAAGTCGGTGATGTCGTAGCCGTCGTCGCGCCCGGCCGTCGGGTAGAAGGGCATGAGCCAGAGGACGGTCACCCCGAGGTCGTCGAGGTACTCGATGCGGTCGGTGAGGCCACGGAGGTCGCCGTGGCCGTCGCCGTCGCTGTCCTGGAAGGTCTGGACGTCGGCGCAGTACACGACCGCGGACTTCCACCAGACGTCGCCGGTGTCGCTGGTCCTCATGTGCCGCCACGCTAGCCCGGGCGCGGCGTCAGGTGGGCGGTGCGGACCCGTGCGTCCGGGGCCCTCGTGGGGTCCCGACCCGGGCCGCGCAGAACCGGGCGAGGTCGACAGCGGCGGGGGCCGGGTCTGCCCGGGGCCACGCGAGAGCGAGGGTCGAGACGGCGTCCTCGTCGGTGACCGGGAGGAAGGCCAGGCCCGGGCGGCGGTACGCCTCGGCGAGCGAGGCCGGCACGAGGTTCGTGCCACGGCCGAACGCGACCTCGGCGAGCCACTCCTCGACCGTGCCCGCGCGGCTCACGACGACCTCGGCATCCGGCCCGCGTCGGTCCCTGAGGTACCAGAACGCCGCGAAGGCCGGGTCGGTGACGTGGGCCGCCTCGAGCCAGGGCTCGGTGACGAGGTCGTCGAGCGAGACCGACCCCCGTCGTGCGAGCGGGTGCCCATCGGCGACGACGGCGAGCAGCCGGTCGCGAGCCAGCTCGAGGACGTGGAGCCGGTCGGACCCGGTGAACGGCAGTCGGACGAGCGCCGCGTCGGCACCACCGGAGAGCAGCCCGGCGGAGGGGTCGTCCCACTCGTACTGGCGCAGCTGGACGGTCACCGTGGGCGCGACCCGCCCGTACTCGGTGAGCAGGGCCCGCGTCCGGGCGGTGAGGGAGAAGGCGAGGAAGCCGAGGCGCAGCGTGCTGACCCGCCCGGCGGCGGCCCGCCGAGCCGCGTCGACGACGTCGTCCGCGGCCTCCAGGGCGCGGCGGGCCAGGGGGAGCAGCTCGGCGCCGGCCGGGGTCAGCGAGACCCCGGTGCTCGACCGGTCGAGCAGCCGCACCCGGAGGTCGCGCTCGAGCGCCTTGACCTGCTGGCTCAGGGACGGCGTCGTGATGTGGAGCCGGGCGGCGGCGCGGCCGAAGTGCAGCTCGTCGGCGACGACGACGAAGTACCGCAGCTGTCGCAGCTCCATGACCAGCGATGTTAGGCGCTGCCTCACGCCCGGGAGCGCACCCGTCGTGGACGCGCCGACGAGGCCGGCCCGACGGTGGTGGCGCCGGCCCACGCGGGGCCGCACCGACACCGAGGAGCAGCGATGAGCACGACCACCCACGACGAGCAGGCCACGCTGGCGCGGCCGGCCCCGCCAGCCCCGACGGCCGCGACCGGACCGGAGGGCCTGGCCCACCTGCGCGCCGCGGTCCGCGGCCCGGTCCTCCTCCCGGGGGAGCCGGGGTACGCCGAGGAGGTCGCGACCTTCAACCTCGCCGTGACCCACCGGCCCGACGTCGTCGTCGGCGCGACGAGCGCCGATGACGTCGCCGCGGCGGTCGCCTGGGCCGCCGCGCGGGACCTCCCGGTGGCCGTCCACGCCACCGGCCACGGCCCCATCCGCCCGGTCGAGGGTGCCCTCCTCGTCACCACGGCCCGGCTCGCGGCGGTTCGCGTCGACCCGGCCGCGCGCACCGCGCACGTCAGCGGCGGTGCGCGGTGGGCCGACGTCCTCGCCGCCGCGGAGCCGCACGGGCTCACCGCGGTCACCGGCTCCTCCAGCTCGGTCGGGGTCGTCGGCTTCTGCCTCGGCGGCGGCATGGGGCCGCTGAGCCGCCGGTACGGGTTCGGCGCCGACCTGGTCCGCTCGCTCGACGTGGTGACCGCCGACGGGCGGATCCGTCACGTCGACGCCGCGCACGAGCCGGACCTGTTCTGGGCGCTGCGGGGCGGGAAGGGGAACTTCGGCGTCGTCACCGCCCTCGAGGTCGAGCTCGTGCCGGTGCCCACCCTGCACGCCGGGGCCCTCGTCTTCGCCGGGGAGGGCGCCGCGGGAGTGCTGCACTCGTTCCGCACGTGGTCGGCGACCCTACCGGACCACGCGAGCGCGTCCGTCGCCCTGGTGAACCTGCCACCCGCGGAGACGGTGCCCGAGCCGCTGCGGGGCCGGTACGTCGTCATGCTGCGCTTCGCGGTCGACGGGTCCGACGAGGAGAGTGCCGAGCTGCTCGCGCCGATGCGGGAGGCGGGGGACGTCCTGCTCGACGGGGTCTCGCGCATCCCCTCGAGCATGGTCGACCTCATCCACCAGGACCCGACCGACCCGATGCCGACGTGGGAGAAGGGCGGCCTCCTCGGGGAGCTGCCGGCCCCGGCGGTCGACGCCCTGCTCGAGGTGGCCGGCCCGGGCCGCTGCCCGGAGCTCGCCATGGTCGAGCTGCGGCTGATGGGCGGGGCGCTGGGGCGCCCGGCGGCGGTGCCGAACTCGGTGGCCGGCCGCGAGGGCGCCTACAGCCTCTTCACGCTCGGGGTGCTCGCGCCGCCCGTCGCCGCGCTCGTGCCCGCCGCGGGGCAGCGGGTCCACGACGCGCTCTCGCCGTGGTCGACCGGGACGGCGCTGGTGAACTTCCTCGGCGGGGAGACGACGCCGGAGCAGCTGGTCCGCGCTTGGGCCCCCGAGCCTCGTGAGCGGCTGCTACGGGTCAAGCGCCGGGTCGACCCGGCGAACCTCTTCCGGTTCGGGCACGCCCTGTGCGGATGACGGGTCAGCCGGCGGTGCGCCGGGCGGCGAGGAAGCGACCCGCGACCTCGACGAGGCGGTCGTTCGCCTCCCGCTCGGCCACCGTCGCGCGAACCCCGTCGGTCGCGTAGGGACGCACCGTGAGGGCGGCCTCCTCGCAGGCGGCGGCGAACGCCGGGGTGTCCTCACCGAGGTCGAACCAGACGAAGTTGGCCTCCTGGTCGGGCACCTCCCAGCCCTGCTCGCGCAGCGCCTCGACGACCCGCTCGCGTTCTGCGACGAGCTCCTTGACGCGGACCTCGAGCTCGTCCGTGGCGTCGAGGGAGGCCCGGGCGGCGACCTGGGCCAGCGAGTTGACGCCGAACGGGAGCGCCGCCTTGCGCAGTGCCTCGGCGACCGGCTCGTGGGCGACGGCGTACCCGATGCGCAGGCCGGCCAGTCCGTAGGCCTTGGAGAAGGTACGGAGGACGACGACGTTCGGGCGGACCCGGTGGAGGGCCAGGGCGTCGGGGGCGTCCGACGCGGTGACGAACTCGAGGTAGGCCTCGTCGATGACGACGAGGACGTCCTCCGGGACCCGGTCGAGGAAGCGGTCGAGCTCGTCGGCGCCCACGGTCGTCCCCGTCGGGTTGTTCGGTGTGCACACGAGGACGAGCCGGGTCCGGTCGGTGACGGCGGCCGCCATCGCGTCGAGGTCGTGGCGGGCCCCCGCAGCGAGGGGGACCATGACGTGCCGGGCGCCGGCAACCGTCGTGAGGATCGGGTAGGCCTCGAAGGAGCGCCACGCGAAGACGACCTCGTCGCCCTCGTCGCACGTGGCCCGGATGAGCTGGTCGAGCACGCCGACGCTGCCGGGTCCGGTCGAGATGCGGGCCGCGGGGACGTCGAGCCGTGCGGCAAGCGCCTCGGTCAGGGCGGTGACCGCCATGTCGGGGTACCGGTTCATCGCCGTGGCCGCGTCGCGCACCGCGTCGAGGACGCTCGGCAGCGGCGGGTACGGGTTCTCGTTGCTGCTGATCTTGTAGGCGTTCAGGCCGGGGCGCTCGGTCGCCGGCCGCCCCGGGGCGTACGCGGGCAGCGCGTCGAGGGCCGCGCGGAGGCGCACCGGGGTCGCCGGACGCCCGTCACCGCGGTCGAGGTCGTCGGTCATGCCGACCACTGTAGGGCCGGGCCCGGCCGTGGCTCCGGCGCGGACGGCGGCCCCTCTGCCACAATCGGCAGCGTGAAGAACTTCCTCATCCGCGTGGTCGTCAACGGCATCGCCCTCGTGGTGGCCGCGTGGGCGGTCCAGGGGGTGCACCTCGGCGAGGGCGGGTCGGCGTCGACGACGACGAACGTCATCACCGTCATCCTCGTCGCGCTGGTCTTCGGCGTCGTCAACGCGTTCGTCAAGCCGATCGTCAAGCTGCTGTCGCTGCCGTTCGTCCTGCTGACGCTCGGGCTGTTCCTCGTCGTCGTCAACGCCTTCATGCTCCAGCTCGTCGAGTGGTTCAGCGACTGGGTGGGGCTGGCCTTCACCATCGACCACTTCTGGTGGGACGCCATCTGGGCGGCGATCATCATCTCGGTCGTGTCCTGGGTGCTCAACCTCATCCTCCCCGACGACGACTGACCGATACCCTGTGGGGTACTGACCTCGGCCCACCCGACCGGGAGCCGTCATGACCGCCCCACCCGCACGGCCCCCCTGGGCGACCCGTGCGCTGCCCGCGCTCCGGTGGTGGCCGATGGTCGGCCGGACGTCGCTGCGGGCGGACGCCCTCGCGGCGCTGACCGGGGCGATGGTGGTCCTCCCGCAGGCCGTGGCGTTCGCCACGATCGCCGGCCTCCCGCCCGAGTACGGCCTCTACGCGGCCATGGTCCCGGCGGTCGTCGCCGCCCTCTTCGGGTCGAGCTGGCACCTGGTGTCCGGTCCCACGACGGCGATCTCGATCGTCGTCTACGCCTCGATCAGCCCGCTCGCCGAGCCGGGGACGGCCGAGTACGTCGGGCTCGTCCTCACGTTGACGCTGCTCACCGGGCTGCTCCAGCTCGGGATGGGCCTGGCCCGGCTCGGCACCCTCGTCAACTTCATCTCGCACACGGTGATCCTCGGGTTCACCGCCGGCGCCGCCCTGCTCATCGCCGGTAGCCAGGTGAAGAACTTCTTCGGCCTCGACATCCCGCGCGAGGCCCGGTTCCACGAGATCCTCCTCCACCTCGGCAGCAACATCCTGGCCATCGAGCCGTGGGTGCTCACCGTCAGCGTCTCGACGCTCGTCGTCGGCCTCGTCGCGAGGAGGCTGGTCCCCCGCCTGCCCTACATGATCGTCGCGATGGTGGCGGGCGGCCTCGTCGCGGCCCTCATCGGGACGAGGGTGCCGCCGGAGGAGTCCGGCATCCGCACCGTCGGGGCGCTCACGGCATCCCTCCCGCCGTTCTCGGTTCCCGACCTGTCACCGCACGCCCTCGAGGTCACCCTCTTCCCCGCCGCCGTCGTCGCGGTGCTGGGGCTCACCGAGGCGGTGGCCATCGCGCGGTCGGTCGCGCTGAAGTCGGGACAGCGGATCGACAGCAACCAGGAGTTCATCGGCCAGGGCCTGTCGAACGTCGCAGGGGGCTTCTTCTCGGCCTACCCCTCGAGCGGCTCGTTCAACCGGACCGGTGTCAACTACTCGGCCGGTGCGCGGACCCCCCTGGCCGCGGCCCTCTCCGCCGTCGTCCTCCTCCTCATCCTCTTCTTCGTCGCGCCCCTCGCGGCCTACCTGCCGGTGCCGTCGATGGCGGCCATCCTCATGATCGTCGCGTGGGGGCTCGTGGACTTCCACCACATCGGGCCGATCCTGCGGCGCCACCCCCGCGAGCGGATCGTCTTCCTCGTCACCTTCGTCGGGACGCTCATCGACCTCGAGAAGGGGATCTTCGCCGGGGTGCTCGTCTCGCTCGTCTTCTACCTCCACCGGACCTCGCGACCCTCCATCCGGGAGCTGGTGCCGGACCCGGCCGCCGCCGGAGACCCGCGGCGCAAGTGGGCACCGGTGGAGCCCGGTCAGGCGGTGTGCCCGCAGCTCGCGATGCTGCGCGTCGAGGGGTCGCTGTACTTCGGCGCGGTGGAGCCGATCACGACGCGCCTGCGTGCGGTCGACGAGGCGGACCCCGGTCGCCGGTTCCTCGTCCTCAGCGCCCGGCCGATCGGCTTCAGCGACCGTGCCGGCTGCGAGATGCTCGGGCACGAGGCGCTGCGGCGCCGCCTGATGGGCGGGGACCTCTACCTCGTCGGCGTCCAGCCGGACCTCGCGACGATGCTCCGTCGCAGTGAGCAGGACCTCGTCATCGGGGCCGACCACGTGTTCGCCCGGAAGGGTGAGGCGCTGGCCGCCATCTACCCCCGGCTGGACAGCGCGGTCTGCCGTGAGTGCCCGGTCCGGATCTTCCGCGAGTGCCACGGCCCGCTCCCCGACGGCTCCGCACGGTGATCGGGGGTGGGGACCGCCCCGATCCTCTGCCCGTGCTGTCCCCGGGGATGTGCGGTGAGCCCGGGGCGCGGCGGGCCCGGGGCCGCTCGGGGGGGCCGTTAGGGTCGGGTCATGCGCGTCCTCGTCTCCGGCGGTGCCGGGTACATCGGCTCCCACACCGTCGTCCAGCTCGTGGCCGCGGGCCACGAGGTCGTCGTCGTGGACTCCTTCGCCAACGCGAAGCCGACCGTCGTCGGACGGGTCGAGGCCCTGACCCTCCAGCCCCTGGACGTCCGCGCCTTCGACCTCACCGACGTCGACAAGACCGAGCACCTCTTCGCCCACGACCGGTTCGACGCGGTCATCCACTTCGCCGGGTTCAAGGCCGTCGGCGAGAGCGTCGCCAAGCCGCTGGAGTACTACGAGAACAACCTCGGCACCACCTTCTCCCTCGTCCGGGCGATGCGACGGCACGGGGTGCGGACCCTCGTGTTCTCCTCCTCGGCCACCGTCTACGGCGCCGACGCCCCGGTCCCGATGCACGAGGACCTGCCGACCTCGGCGACCAACCCCTACGGCTGGACGAAGGTGATGCAGGAGCAGGTGCTCCGCGACGTCGCCGCTGCCGACCCGACGTGGCGGGTGGCGCTCCTGCGCTACTTCAACCCGGTCGGGGCGCACCCGTCCGGCACCATCGGCGAGGACCCCTCCGACATCCCGAACAACCTCATGCCTTACCTCGCCCAGGTCGCGGTCGGGCGGCTCGAGAAGCTGCGGGTCTTCGGCGACGACTACCCCACCCCCGACGGCACCGGCGTCCGCGACTACATCCACGTCGAGGACCTGGCCGCCGGCCACGTCGCCGCCCTGCTGCGCCTCGGCGAGACGAGCGAGCCGGTGTCGACGTGGAACCTCGGGACCGGACACGGGACCTCGGTCCTCGAGCTGCTCCACGCCTTCGAGCGGGCCTGCGGGCACGAGCTGCCGTACGAGGTCGTGGACCGCCGGCCCGGGGACGTCGCCGCCTCGTACGCCGACCCCTCCCGGGCCGAGGCCGAGCTGGGCTGGCGCGCCGAGCGGACCGTCGACGACATGTGCGTCGACACCTGGCGCTGGCAGTCGCGCAACCCCGACGGCTACCCCGACGCCTGACGGGACGCCCCTTCCTTCCCCCGGCTCACCCCTCCCGCTTCTCCGCACTTATTGCTCCTTCTGCCGGTCGACGCGCCGCTGAGGGGTGGTCTCGACCGGCAGAACCGGCAATGAGTCGGATGGGATGGGGCGGCTCGGGCGGCCATGCCACGGTCCGGCGCCGGCGTGACCGCCGGCACGTGACCATCCCGCCTCCCACCCCCGCCCGGACGCCCCGACTCCTTGCGAGTTCTGCCGCCCCAGACCGCCCCTCGGCGGCGTTTCGACCGGCCGAAGGGGCAAGAAGTGGAGGTTGCGTGGGGGTGGGGTGGCTCACATCCGACGACCTTGGACACCGCTGTCGGGCCATCTACGACGTCCTGTAGTTTGTACTACGTCACGTCGTTGTTGTGCCCGTCGTCAAGGAGTCCGGCATGGATGCCCTCGATGTCGCTCGATGGCAGTTCGCCATCACGACCGTCTACCACTTCCTCTTCGTCCCCATCTCCATCGGCCTCGCCTGGCTGCTCGTGCTCGCGGAGTGGTTCGGCTGGCGCAAGGCCGACGCCGACTACGTCCAGGTCGGCAAGTTCTTCGGGAAGCTCTTCGCGATCACCTTCGCCGTCGGCGTCGCGACCGGGATCGTCATGGAGTTCCAGTTCGGCACCAACTGGGCCCAGTACTCGCGCTTCGTCGGCGACATCTTCGGCGCCCCGCTCGCGGCGGAGGGGGTCTTCGCCTTCTTCCTCGAGTCGACCTTCCTCGGCGTCTACCTCTTCGGGCGCGGCCGCGTCTCGAAGGGGATGCACTGGTTCTCCTCCCTGATGGTCGCGGTGGGCGCGACGCTCTCGGCCTTCTGGATCATCGTCGCCAACTCCTGGCAGCAGACGCCGGCCGGCTACGTCCTGCGCAACGGCCGCGCCGAGCTCACCGACTTCGCCGCGGCGGTGTTCAACCCCTCGACGATGCCGCGCTACCTGCACACCGTGACCGCGGCGGTCACGACGTGGAAGTAGCGCGGGAGCGTGGAGGGGTTGAAGACCGCCTCGTAGAAGCTGGTGAGCTCGGCGCGCCCGTTCCTCACCACGAAGCCCGCTGGCGTCTGCTGCCAGGAGTTCGCCGCGATGATCCAGAAG
>DASSQJ010000034.1:0-10026 GCA_035702545.1 Phycicoccus sp. | reverse complement strand
CGCCACGCTCGACCTCGTCTCGGTCGGGACGGTGCTCGACGAGCTCACCGCGCGAGCCGGCGCCGCGCTCGACGCGGAGGGGTTCGCTCCGGCGGACCACCAGTTCATCCGGACGGCCGACCTGCGGTACTTCGGCCAGGCCTACGAGGTCCGGGTGCCGGCCGACCCGGGGCCGGTCGACGCCGGATGGGCCGACGAGGTCGCCGCCCGCTTCCACGACGAGCACCGGCGGCTCTACGGCTACGACTTCCGGGACGACCCGCAGCAGCAGGTCGAGTGGGTGAACCTGCGCGTCACCGGGGTCGGCCCGATCACCCGCCCGGAGCTCCAGCCCCTCCCACCGCGTTCCGGGGACGCGACGCCGGCCCCGCCCGCGGAGGGCCTGCCGGGCCAGCGGTCGGTCCGGGAGGTCTGCTTCGACCCGGACACCGACTACCTCCCGACCCCGGTGCTCTGGCGTCCCGACCTGCGCGCCGGCGACGAGTTCTCCGGGCCGGCGATCGTCGAGGAGTTCGGCAGCACCGTCCCCGTCCACCCCGGCTTCGCCGTTCGCGTCGACGGCTGGGGCAACCTCGTTGTCACGAAGGAGGAGTCGCGATGACCGCCGACACCCCGGCCACCGACCTCGAGGCCTACCTCGCCACCCCGCCGGCAAACCCCGCCGGGCTCCCCACCGCGTACGAGCACGGGGGCCGGCTGACCCCGCCCGGGACGGCGGTCGACCCCGTCTTCGTCGAGATCGTCCAGGGCACCCTGGCCAGCGTCGAGATGGAGGTCGAGACCGCCATCGCGCGGACGTCCCGGTCACCGATGATCCGGGACGCCCACGACTTCCGCGCCGGCATCCACGACCGGCAGCTGCGCAAGCTCACCGGGCGCTCCTACTCGGCCCTCGTGCACCCCGTCGTCCGCGACTTCCCGCTCGCGGAGATGCACGAGGGGGACGTCTTCTTCCACAACGACGTCTACGAGTCCGAGGGCGGCATCGGCCACCTCCCCGACCTCTGCGTCACGGTGCCGGTCTTCCACGAGGGGGAGGTCGTCGCGTTCGTCCAGGCGTTCGGCCACCACGACGACATCGGCGGAGCGGTGCCGGGGTCGATGCCGAGCCACGCCCGGACGGTCTTCGAGGAGGGCCTCTCCGTCCCCCCGATCCGCCTCTGGGACAATGGGGTCCCGAACAAGGCGGCGCTGCGCATCATGACCCGGAACTCGCGGATGCCGGACAGCCTCGCCGCCGACCTCGACGCCGAGTGCTCGGCGTGCCTCATGGGTGCCCGCCGCCTCGGCGAGCTCTTCGACCGCTATGGGCGGGAGAGCGTCGAGGCCGCCTTCGACGCGATCCTCGACGCGACGACCGAGACCTACCGCCGCGAGATCCTCGACAAGATCCCCGACGGGACCTACGTCTGGGAGGACTACGCCGAGCACGACGGCGTCGACGAGCCGATGCTCCACACCCAGCGGATCACGCTGACGAAGACGTCGACGGGCGGCCCCGGCCCCGGGGACGGCGGGCCGCGGATCGTCATCGACTTCACCGGGACCAGCCCCCAGGCGAAGGGCCCGATCAACCACTGCGGCGACTACGTCGGCGGCAACTTCCTCAAGAAGTGGCTCGCCCCGATCCTCCGCAACCTCGCGGACACCCCGGAGCGGATGGCCGAGCTCGACGTCAACGAGGGCGTCGTCCCCCTCATCGAGATGCGCTTCCCCGAGAAGGGAACGCTCCTCACGCCGATCTACCCCGCGCCGACCAACGCGCGGACCTTCGTCATCCTCCGGCTGCTCGGGGTCCTCGCCGGCGTCGTCGCCAAGGCCGTCGACGGCCGGATGCCGGCCGACCAGGAGACGATCCGCTACACCGGCGTCTACGGCAAGGACCGGGACGGCAACGACTACCTCATGCGCGAGGTGCTCGGCGGAGGCTCCGGCGGCCGCTACTACGCCGACGGCGAGGACACCATCCACGTGGTCCCCGACTCCCGCAACCTCCCGACCGAGTTCACCGAGAGCCGGTTCCCGTTCCGCGTCGAGCGCCTCGGCCTCGCCGTCGACTCCGGCGGCCCCGGCCGGTACCGCGGCGGCCTCGGCTACGAGAAGCACATCCGGATGCTCGAGGACGCCCACTTCATGTCGATCGCGGACCGCTCGATCCTCGCCTGCTGGGGCGTCAAGGGAGGCCGGGCCGGACGGCCGTTCGAGGTGACCGTCGACCTCGGGGGGCCGGACGAGCGGGTCGTCGACGCCCTCGCCGACGACGAGCCGGTCCGCGCCGGCCAGGTCATCCGGATCCGGACGACCGGCGGCGGCGGATGGGGTGACCCGCTCGAGCGTCCCTACGACGAGGTGGAGCGGGACCTGCGCTGGGGGAAGGTGTCCTTCGAGGGCGCCCGCCGGGACTACGGTGTCGTCGCCGGCGGGACCCGGGACGAGCCGGTCATCGACACCGATGCCTCCGACCGGCTCCGCGACGCGCTGCGGGCGGCGCGGGGCGACGTGCCGTTCTTCGACCGTGGACCCGGCTACGCCCGGCTCGCCGGCGGTCGCACCTCCGCCGAGGTCGACTGGGTGTGACGTCGCTGGCGCGCAACGACCCCCGCCCGGTGCTCGTCGTCGGCGCGGCGGGGAAGACGGGCCGGTCGGTGAGCGCCGCCCTGCTCCGGCGGGGGGCCCCGGTCCGGGCGGTCGTCCGTCCCGGGCGGGAGGCGTCCGCGCCGCCCGGGGCCACGCCCGTCGCGGTCGACCTCGAGACCGGCGCAGGGCTCGAGGCCGCGCTCACCGGCGTGCGTGCGGCCTACCACCTCGCGCCCAACGTCCACCCCGACGAGGTGGGGATGGCCCGACGGCTGGCCGCTGCCGCCGTGGCGACCGGGCTGCCCCACCTGGTCTTCCACTCGGTCCTCCACCCCGACGACGCGCGGATGCCGCACCACCTCCGCAAGGCCGAGGCCGAGCGGGTCCTCCGGGCAGCCCTCCCGGGGCGGGTGGCCGTGCTGCGTCCGGCGGCCTACCACCAGAACCTCGTGGCGGCGGCGCTGCAGGGAGAACTGGCCGTCCCGTACTCGCTCGACGCACCGTTCACGACCGTCGACCTCGACGACGTCGCCGAGGTCGCGGCGGTGGTGCTCCTCGACCCGGGCGCGGGCGGCGCCGACCACGACCTGGCGGGTCCCGAGGTCCTCTCGACCCGCCAGATGGCGCAGGAGGCCGCGGTCGCGCTGGGTCGGCCGGTCGCCGCCCGCCGGCTGACGACGTCGGAGTGGCTCGAGGGGCCGGGTGCGTCGCTGGGGGCGGAGGCGCGCGACGCCCTCCTCGCGATGTTCGCGGCCTACGACGACGACGGTCTCGTCGGCGGCCCCGGGGACCTCACCGCCCTCCTCGGCCGCCGACCGACCACGTGGACCGAACGACTGCGTGCCGCCGCCGAGGCTGGCGCGGCGGAGTGACACCGGTGGGAGGGAGTGCGACGATGCCGGGGTGCACGACGACCTCGCCCGGGTGCGTCAGGCCGTCGACCTGGCCACGGCGAACGTCGGGCGGTCCGGCGGCCCCTTCGGCGCGATCGTCGTCCGGGGGGACGAGGTCGTCGGCCGGGGCGCCAACCGCGTCACCGCGGACCTCGACCCCACCGCCCACGCCGAGGTCGTCGCCATCCGCGAGGCCTGCCGGCGGGTCGGGGACTTCAGCCTCGCCGGCTCGACCCTCTACACGTCGTGCGAACCGTGCCCGCTCTGCCTGTCCGCCGCGCTGTGGTCGCGCCTCGACGGCGTCGTCTGGGCCGCCGACCGGGACGCCGCGGCGCGGGCCGGCTTCGACGACGCCCAGTTCTACGAGCTGCTCAGGCCCGCACCGCCCGACGCGTCGTGGCCGCTTCGCCTCGTGCACCTGCCCGTCGAGACCTCCGAGGCCCCGTTCGACGCCTGGCGCGCCCTCGAGGACCGCATCCCGTACTGAGGGGACGCTGCCGACCCCTCGTGGTGTCCGGCGAGGACCGGCGCCGACCGCCATCCCAAGGAGCACACCGTGAGCGGACCGCTCGACGACGTCGTCGTCATCGACCTGACCCGAGCCCTCGCGGGACCGCACTGCGGGATGATGCTCGGCGACATGGGGGCCCGGGTCATCAAGGTCGAGAGCCCGGACGGCGGTGACGAGTCGCGCGGGTGGGGGCCGCCCTTCGTCGGCCCGGACGACCAGCCGGTCTCCACGTACTTCCTCTCGTGCAACCGGAACAAGGAAAGCGTCACGCTCGACCTCAAGTCCGACGCCGGGCGCACGACGCTCGAGCGGCTCGTCACCCGGGCCGACGTCCTCCTCGAGAACTTCCGGCCGGGCGTCCTCGACCGACTGGGCTTCACCGTCGGCCGGCTCCACGAGCTCAACCCCCGCCTCGTCGTGCTGTCGATCAGCGGCTTCGGCCACGACGGCCCCGAGGGCGGCCGGGCGGGCTACGACCAGATCGCCCAGGGCGAGGGCGGGCTGATGTCGCTCACCGGCTCGGACGCGGACCACCCGCAGCGAGTCGGCGTCCCCATCGGCGACCTGCTGGCCGGGATGTACGGCGCGTACGGGGTCGTCGCCGCCCTCCACGAGCGGAACCGCACGGGTCGGGGCCGGGTGGTCCGCACCTCCCTCCTCGCCTCGATCGTCGGCGTCCACGCGTTCCAGGGCACGCGGTACACGGTCGCCGGGGAGGTCGGGCACGCCAGCGGGAACCACCACCCGTCGATCTGCCCCTACGGCCTCTTCACCTGCGCCGACGGGATGATTCAGCTCGCCTGCGGCAGCGAGGCCCTGTGGCGCAGGCTCGCCGCCGGGTTCGGCCTCGACGCGGAGGCGCCGGGGTTCGCGACGAACCGCGAGCGCGTCGAGAACCGGGACGCGGTGGTTGCGGCCATCGACGCGGCCTTCGCAGGCACCGCGCTCGCCGACCTCCTGCCTCGCCTCGCCGAGCTCGGCATCCCGGCCGGCGAGGTGCGCACCCTCGACCGCGTCTACGACTGGGACCAGACGCGCAGCCAAGGGCTCGTCATCGGCGTCGACCACCCGCTGCTCGGGACGATCGAGATCCCCGGGCCTCCGATCCGGTTGGACGACAACGCCTTCGCGGGTGGGCGGGACGAGCATGTGCATCCCCCGCTGCTCGGGGAGCACAACGCCAGCGTCCTCGAGTGGCTCGACGAGCTCGACCGCCGCGACGTCGCGGGCAGACCCGGCGCCGAGGACGCCCGGTGACCGACCCACGACCACAGCGCCCAGGCGCGCACGAGCTGCTCGAGGCGGCCCTCGACCCGGGCAGTTTCGTCTCCTGGGACGGCCCGTCGCTCCCGGTCGCAGTCCCGGGGAGCCCCTACGCCGCGGATCTCGCCGAGGCGGCGGCGCGGGCAGGGACCGACGAGGCGGTCGTCACCGGGGAGGGGCGCATCCACGGCCACCGGGTGGCCGTCGTGGTCGGCGAGTTCCGCTTCCTCGCCGGGTCGATCGGGCGGACCGCGGCCGAGCGGGTCACCCTCGCCTTCGAGCGGGCCACCCGGGAGCGGCTGCCGCTCTTCGCCGCACCGGCCTCCGGCGGGACGCGGATGCAGGAGGGCACCCCCGCCTTCGTGACGATGGTGAAGATCTCCGCCGCGGTCGCCGCGTTCAAGGCGGCCCGGCTGCCCTACATCACCTACCTCCGGCACCCCACCACCGGCGGGGTGTTCGCCTCGTGGGGCTCGCTCGGGCACGTGACGGTCGCGGAACCCGGGGCGACGATCGGCTTCCTCGGTGCGCGGGTCTTCGAGGCGCTCTACGGCGAGCCCTTCCCCGACGGCGTCCAGGTCTCCGAGAACCTCTACGCCAACGGCCTGCTCGACGCGGTGCTCCCCGTGGAGGCGCTGCCCGAGATCGCGACCCGGTTCCTCGACCTCGTCGACGGGCCCCGCACCGCGTCGGCCGCTCCCGAGGTCCCCCGTGAGCAGCTCCCCGACCTCCCCGCGTGGGAGTCGGTGACGCGGTCCCGGCGACCGGAGCGCCCCGGTGTGCGGGCCCTCCTCAAGCTCGGGGCCACCGATGTCCTGCCGCTCTTCGGCACCGGCGCCGGCGAGTGGGACCGCAGCCTGTTCCTCGCGCTCGCTCGGTTCGGCGGCGTCACCTGCGTCGTCCTCGGGCAGGACCGGCGCGCGGAGCGGCTCGAGGCCCCCCTCGGGCCTTCCGGCCTGCGCGTCGCGCGTCGCGGGATGCGGATCGCCACCGAGCTCGACCTCCCCCTCGTGTCGGTGATCGACACCGCCGGCGCGGCCCTGTCGAAGGAGGCCGAGGAGGGCGGACTCGCCGGGGAGATCGCCCGCTCGCTCGCCGAGCTCGTCGTGCTGCCGGTCCCGACCGTCTGCGTGCTCCTCGGCCAGGGCACCGGAGGTGGGGCCCTCGCGCTCATGCCGGCCGACCGGGTCGTCTCGGCCCAGCACTCGTGGCTCTCGCCGCTGCCGCCGGAGGGCGCCTCGGCCATCCTGCACCGCACCGCGGACCGGGCGGCCGAGCTCGCCGACCAGCAGCGGGTCCGGTCGGTCGACCTGCTCGAGGCGGGCATCGTCGACCGCGTCGTCGCCGAGCACCCGGACGCCGCCGACGAGCCCGAGGCGTTCTGCCTGCGCATCGCCCAGACCATCCGGCACGAGCTGGGCGAGCTCGCCGCGATGGACGCGGACGCCCGCCTCGCCGTCAGGCACGACCGCTGGCGCGCCCTGTGAGCGGAAGGCTGACAACGGTGCGGGCGGTGTTGGGCAGAACCTGACAACGCGACATCCACGGCCCGCTCCCTAGGGTCGAATCCCGGGCACCCGCCCGGCACGTGATGTCGCAGCGAGGTGAGGATGCGGGTCCTGCTGGCACTCGGCGGCAACGCCATGACCGGCCCCGACGGCAGCGCCACCCCGGAGGCGCAGATCGCCGCGGTCACCGGCGCGATGGCCTCGGCGGCCGGCCTCGTCGCCGCGGGCCACGAGCTCGTCATCACGCACGGGAACGGCCCCCAGGTGGGGAACATCCTCGTGAAGAACGAGCTCGCCGCACACGTGGTCCCGCCCGTGCCGCTCGACTGGTGCGGCGCCCAGACCCAGGGAACGCTCGGCTTCACCATCCTCGACGCGCTCGACGCCGAGCTGAGCGCCGCCGGGGCCACCCACCCGGTCGCCGCGCTCGTCACCCGCACCCTCGTCGACGGCGACGACCCGGGCTTCTCGCACCCGACGAAGCCGGTCGGGCGCTACCTCGACCGGGACGCCGCCCAGGTGATGATCGAGCACGGGCAGGTGTGGGAGGACCGGGGCGCCAAGGGCTGGCGCCGCGTCGTCGCCTCACCCGAGCCGCTCGAGGTGCTCGACGTCGCCGCCGTCCGCACGCTGGTCGAGGCCGGCTACGTCGTCGTCGCGGCAGGTGGCGGGGGCATCCCCGTGGTCCGTGACACCGACGGCCACATCCGTGGGGTCGAGGCCGTCATCGACAAGGACCTCACCGCGGCGCTGCTCGCCGCCGCGCTCGATGCCGACGTCCTCGTCATCGCCACCGACGTCGACCACGCCACGACGGCGTACGGGACGCCCGAGGAACGCGACCTCGGCCTCGTCGGGCTCGCGGAGCTGCGCGCCCTCGCCGAGGCCGGCGAGTTCGCCTCCGGCTCCATGGGCCCCAAGGTCGAGGCGGTCTCCCGGTTCGTCGCCGGTGGTGGCGCGCGTGGCGTCATCACCTCGCTCACCCACATCACCGATGCGGTGGAGGGCTCCTTCGGCACCGTCGTCGAAGCCGACCCTGCACCCTGATCCCGCCCCCGCTCACGAGAGGAACGCCGCCGTGCCCGACGCCATCGAGGTCCGCAAGGTCCCGCTCCACACCGTGTCCGACGCCTCGGAGCTCGGCACACTCATCGACGACGGCGTCATGGACGCCGACCGGGTCATCGCCGTCATCGGGAAGACCGAGGGCAACGGTGGCGTCAACGACTACACCCGGATCATCGCCGACCGGGCCTTCCGCGAGATCCTCGTCGCGAAGGGCGCCGACCCGGCTCGCGTCAAGGACATCCCGATCGTCTGGTCGGGCGGCACGGACGGCGTCATCAGCCCCCACGCCACGATCTTCGCCACGGTCCCCGCGGAGCGGGCCGAGCAGACCGACGAGCCGCGCCTGACCGTGGGCTTCGCGATGAGCGAGCAGCTCCTGCCCGAGGACATCGGCCGGACCGCCATGATCACCAAGGTCGCCGACGCCGTGAAGATCGCGATGGAGCGGGCCGGCATCACCGACCCGGCGGACGTCCACTACGTCCAGACCAAGACCCCGCTGCTCACCATCCACACGATCCGGGACGCGAAGGCCCGCGGGAAGACGGTGTGGACGGAGCACACGCACGAGTCGATGGACCTCTCCAACGGGTGCACGGCGCTCGGCATCGCGGTCGCGCTCGGCGAGATCGAGATGCCCACCGACGCCGACGTCATGCACGACCGCAGCCTGTACTCCTCCGTCGCCTCGTGCTCGTCCGGGGTCGAGCTCGACCAGGCCCAGGTGGTCGTCGTCGGGAACGCCCGCGGGGTCGGCGGGCGGTACCGGATCGGGCACTCGGTGATGAAGGACGCCCTCGACCAGGACGGGATCTGGGAGGCCATCAAGGACGCCGGCCTCGCCCTGCCGGAGCGGCCGCACTGGACCGACCTCGACGGCCGGCTCGTCAACGTCTTCCTCAAGTGCGAGGCGAGCCAGGACGGCCAGGTGCGGGGCCGGCGCAACGCGATGCTCGACGACTCCGACGTCCACTGGCACCGGCAGATCAAGTCGTGCGTCGGCGGCGTCACCGCCTCGGTGACCGGGGACCCAGCCGTCTTCGTGTCCGTCTCGGCCGCTCACCAGGGACCCGACGGCGGCGGCCCGGTCGCGGCCATCGTGGACCTCGGCGCGGAGCCCACCGGCTACCGCCCCTGAGGGTCGGCGCCCGTCCTCTGAGGCGGCCCGACGCCTCCCCCTGAGGGCGCCGGCGCAGTCTCAGCTCGTCGGGGTCTCGGCCGCCGTCATGGCGGCCGCGCGAGCGTCGCCGGCGAGGTCGGTGCGGACGTCGACGCCGAGCTTGGCGAGGGTCTGCCGCATCCCGGCCCCCAGTCCGGAGGTGACGACGACCTGCACCTGGTGGTCCCGGAGGAAGCGGACGATGCGGGCGTGGTGCGTCCCCTCCGGCCCGGTGCCATGGAGATCGCCCCACCCCACGGGGATCTCGGTCCACTCGGCGACGCCTCCGCCTCGCACGTCCGCGAGGGCGACGGTCTGGGCGCGCCCGAGGCCACCTCCCACGCCACCGTCGGGGGTCACGGTCACGGCGACGATCACGTCCGGCTCCTCCCTGTTGGGCTCGGGCCCCATCGTCCCACCGATGTCAGAAGGGTGGCTTCTCTGGAGTAGGTGTTCGTCGTCGCCATCGACCGTCGTGGCCCTCGAGGACCCACGAGCCGAGGGTGACGGGGCGGCCGCGGGCGTCGCGCCAGGGCTGGCGGTCGATGCTGACGCGGACGTCGACGCGGTCGCGCCGGCCGTGTTCGCTGCGCCGGTCCCCGCCGCGCCGGTCCCCTCTGCGGCGGTCGTGAATACGCCGGAGACCGGCCGCCGCGAGAGCCTCGAGCTCCTGGGCCTGGTGGTCGAGGGCGTCTTCGAGGGCGCTGGGCAGCTGTCCGGGTTCGGGCTCTCCGACCCGCCACGCCGGCGGTGGAGGCTGGGCGGTGGGGTCGGGGTGCAGGACCAGGGTGTCGAGGGCGTCGACCGGCTCGGTGACGGTGACCCGCCCGGTGGGGTCGGTCCACGACGCTCGCCCGTCCGGATGGAGCCGGACGCGCCAGCCGGGGGCTTGTTTGATGCGGTGGTGGCGCCGGCACAGGCACAGCAGGTTCGAGGCCTCCGTGCGACCGGCGGGCCAGGGCCGGACGTGGTCGAGGTCGCAGAACCGGGCGGCGACCGAGCAGCCGGGGAAGCGGCACCGCCCGTCGCGGGCCTTGACCAGCGCGA
>DASSQJ010000033.1:0-4776 GCA_035702545.1 Phycicoccus sp. | reverse complement strand
GAGCCCAGCCTGCGGGCGCTCGACTTCGCGCTCGGCTCGGTCGAGCCGAACGGCGGCACGGTGACCTGTGTCGCGGCGTGGCGCACCGAGGTCGAGGGCGGGATGCTCGTGACCTGGCCGGTCGCCGACCCCTCACCGGCCGTCGACGAGCGCTTCGCCCAGATCGTCGAGCACGCCCTCTCCCGGGTGGCGCCGAAGCACCCCGGGGTGAAGACCTCGTCCGTCGTCCGGCACGGCTTCGCGGCGACGGTGCTCCTCGACGTGGCCCGTGAGGAGGACGCCGACCTCGTCGTCATCGGGAGCCGCGGGCACGGCGGCTTCACCGGGCTCCTCCTCGGTAGCGTCAGCCGGCGGGCCGTCGGGAAGGCCGGGCGACCGGTCGCCGTCGTCCACTGACCGCGGGGCCGGACGCGCCGCGCTTGCGGGGCGGTCGGGTCCTCAGGCGTCCGCGAACGGCCAGCCGGTGACCATCCCGGGCGCGCGACCCGGCTCGAGGTAGTGCTCGGCGCCGAACATCACGAGGAACGCCTCGTCCGGCATGGCGAGCATCATCCCGACGTCCTCGACCTGGCTCGCGTGGCAGGCCAGCGCGGCGCGCTTGCGGTCCGCGAGGTCGCTGACGTCGACCTGCCAGTGGATCTCGGCCTCCGGAGTGCCGAGCGGGTTGCCGTCGTCCCACGGGGCGTCCGGGTCGATCTCCGCGTCGACGCCGGCGGCGCGGGCCTGCTCCGCGATGAGCCGGACCCGGTCGCGGTTGAACGTCGCCTCGAGCAGCCGAGGGCGGCGGGCCGCGATGCCGGCGGCCCGGTGCACGACCCGGTGCACCTGCACGTGGTCGGGGTGCCCGTAGCTGCCGTGCCAGTCGTAGCCGACGAGGACGTCGGCGTCCTCCACGTCGAGGACGGCGGCGAGCCGCGCGGCGGCCTCGTCGAGGTCGGCCCCGACGAAGGCGGCCTCGTGGGCGTTCTGCTCCCAGCCGGTCATCCCCGAGTCCGCGTAGCCGAGCCAGACCACCCGGTGCAGCCCGAGGACCTCGGCCGACGCGGCGAGCTCGCGGCGCCTCCGCTCGACGACCGTCTCCTCGGGACCGAGGTCCTCGGGCACGGTGCCGTGGTCGCCGTTCGTCGCGACGACGAGGACGACGCGGTGGCCCTCCTCCACGGCACGGGCCATCGTGCCGGAGGTCTGGGACGCCTCGTCGTCGGGGTGGGCGTGGAGGAAGACGATCGTCGACACGGCGCCCATCCTCCACCGCGCCGACGGCGGGCACGAGACCGGGTCCGATCCCCACGGCACCAAAGCCCCCACCAGCCCCGCAGGTCCCTAACGTGGCGGACGGCCCGCCGAGCGACGGGCTCCTGTGGGGAACAAGGAGGTTTCCGCATGAGCAGCCACGAGCGCGCCGACGACCTCGGCCCGTCCCGTCACGACCCCGTCCCGGACGACGTCGACCACGACACCGTCCCACCCGCCCGCACCGGGCTCCTCGCCGTCGCCGGCGTCCTCGTGCTCATCCCGATCGTCGCCCTCATGTGGGTGGGGAGCTACAGCAAGGTCGACCCGAGGCTCGGCGCCTTCCCGTTCTTCGTCTGGTACCAGTTCCTCTGGGTGTTCCTCTGCTCCGCGATGACGTACGCGGCCTACCGGATCGTCCTCGTCGCCCGACCGCACCGCCCGATGCAGCACGTCGACGACGCCGGGGACGGCCCGGCCGGCCCGGTGGACGGCCGCGGGCCGGAGGTGCGGTCATGAGCAACGTCGACCTCGTCGCGCTCGGGGTCCTCGTCGCGCTGTTCCTCCTCGTCACCGTCATGGGCTTCTGGGCCTCGCGCTGGCGCCGGGCCACGAGCATGGAGTCCCTCGACGAGTGGGGCCTCGGCGGGCGCACCTTCGGGACCTGGATCACGTGGTTCCTGCTCGGCGGGGACCTCTACACCGCCTACACCTTCGTCGCCGTCCCCGCGGCGATGTTCGCGGCCGGCGCGGTGTCCGGCTTCTTCGCCGTGCCGTACACGATCGTGCTCTACCCGATCATCTTCGTCTTCATGGCGCGCCTCTGGTCGGTGAGCCACCGGCGCGGCTACGTGACGACGGCCGACTTCGTCCGGGGCCGCTTCGGCTCCCGCGGGCTCTCGCTCGCCGTGGCCGTCACCGGCTTCCTCGCGACGATGCCGTACATCGCCCTCCAGCTCGTCGGCATCCAGGCGGTGCTCGAGGTCGTCGGCCTCGGCGGTGGGTCGGGCTGGCTGGCCAAGGACCTGCCGCTCTTCATCGCGTTCGCCCTGCTCGCGGCGTACACGTACTCGAGCGGCCTGCGGGCGCCCGCGGTCATCGCCTTCGTCAAGGACGCCCTCATCTACCTCGTCATCATCGTCGCGATCCTCTACCTGCCATCGAAGGTGGGGGGCTGGGACACCGTGTTCCACGCGGCCGAGCAGAAGATGGCGACACCGAACCCGGTCGACGGCAAGCCCACGGGCGTGTTCGTCCCCGGCGCCCAGGCGCACTGGGCCTACGCGACCCTCGCCCTCGGGTCGGCGCTCGCGCTCTTCATGTACCCGCACTCGGTGACGGCGAGCCTGTCGGCCCAGTCGCGCAACACCATCCGGCGCAACGCGTCGATACTGCCCGCGTACAGCTTCGTGCTCGGGCTGCTCGCGCTGCTCGGCTGGGTCGCCATCGCCGCCGGTACCAAGCCGATCGGCCTCGACGGCAAGCCCAACGCCCAGCTCGTCATCCCGCAGCTGTTCGAGGACTCCTTCCCGTCGTGGTTCGCCGGGATCGCCTTCGCGGCCATCGCCATCGGGGCCCTCGTCCCCGCGGCCATCATGTCGATCGCGGCGGCGAACACGTTCACCCGCAACATCTACCGCGAGTGGCTGCGGCCGGACGCCTCACCGGCCCAGGAGGCGCGGGTGTCCAAGGTCGTCTCGCTCGTCGTCAAGGCGTTCGCGCTCGTCTTCGTCCTCGCCCTCGACAAGCAGAACGCGATCAACTTCCAGCTGCTCGGCGGCATCTGGATCCTCCAGACCTTCCCTGCCGTCGTCCTCGGCCTCTACACGCGCTGGATGCACCGCTGGGCGCTGATCGCGGGCTGGGCCGCCGGGATGGTCTACGGCACCTGGGAGGCGTGGAACGTGGCCAACCCGCGAGCCGGCATCGACCACTTCGGCGGCTCGCTGGCCGAGATCCCGGTCATCGGCCAGCTCGGGTACATCGCGATGACGGCGTTCGTCATCAACCTCCTCGTGGCGGTCCTCGGCACCCTGCTCCTGCGCTTGACGCACGCGCCCGCGGGCGAGGACGAGACGATCCGGGGGGACTACTTCGCCGACGCGGGGGACCCGCGGGTCCAGAAGGTGGCCCAGCCGATCCACCAGGAGGCGCCCAGCCCGTAGCACCGGCGCGGCCTCGGGCCTTGGCAGGATGTGCGCATGCCCCGCATCCCGCCGCCGCACCGGCTCGCCGAGCTCGCCGCCGCCCACGGGGTCGCGACGGACTACTGGGACTGGCTCGGGCAGCACGTCACCGTGTCGGCGGACTCGATCCGCGCCGTCCTCGCCGCGCTCGGGGTCGACGCGAGCACCGAGGAGGCGGTCGAGGCCGCCCTGCTCGCCCACGAGGACAGGCCGTGGCGTCGCACGCTGCCCCCGAGCCTCGTCATCCGGGAGGGCTGGACCCCGTGGGTACCGGTGCACGTCCCCGCCGGGTGCGGGGTCCGGCTGCGGGTCGAGTGCGAGGACGGGTCGGTGCGCGAGGTCCACCAGGTCGACCGCTGGGTGCCCGACCGGGTCGTCGACGGGACGGCCGTCGGCGAGGCCACCTTCGAGCTGCCGGGCGACCTGCCGCTCGGGTGGCACCGGCTCGTCGCGGAGGTCGAGGCGTCGCCCCTCGAGGCGGCGTCGACGGTGTGCACCCTCGTCGTGACGCCGCAACGACTCTCCCTCCCCGCCGGCGTCGACCACGAGCGGGTCGTCGGCCTCATGGCGCAGCTGTACCAGGTCCGCTCCTCGGGCTCGTGGGGGACCGGCGACCTGCGCGACCTCGCCGACCTCGCGTCGTGGGCTGCCGCGGCGCACGGGGCCGACTTCGTCCTCGTCAACCCGCTGCACGCCGCGGAGCCGGTTCCCCCGATGGAGCCCTCCCCGTACCTGCCGACGACCCGGCGCTTCGTCAACCCGCTGTACCTGCGGGTCGACGACGTCCCCGAGGTCGCCACGCTGGAGAACTCCGCACACCGACGCCTCCTCCAGCTCGGGGCGAGCGCGCGGGCGCTCAACGCGGAGGACACGATCGACCGGGACGGCGCGTGGGCGGCCAAGCGCGAGGCGCTCCGCCTGGTCTACGACGCCGGACTCGGGGCGGGCCGGGCCGCCGCGTTCGCGGAGTTCTGCGAGCGCGAAGGCGAGGGGCTGCTGCGCTTCGCGACGTGGTGCGCGCTCGGGGAGGTCCACGGCCTGCCGTTCTCGACGTGGCCCGAGGAGTACCGGGACCCCGACTCCCCGGCCGTCACCCGCTTCCGGGCGGAGCGCGCCGCCGACGTCGACTTCCACCGCTGGCTGCAGTGGCTGCTCGCCCAGCAGCTCCGGGCGGTGCAGCGGGAGGCCCGTGCCGCGGGGATGTCCCTCGGCGTCGTCAACGACCTCGCCGTCGGCGTGCACCCGCTCGGTGCCGACGCGTGGGGGCTCGGTGACGCGCTGGCCCGGGAGGTCACCGTCGGGGCACCCCCGGACCAGTTCAACCAGCTCGGGCAGAACTGGAGCCAGCCGCCGTGGC
>DASSQJ010000032.1:0-2534 GCA_035702545.1 Phycicoccus sp. | reverse complement strand
GATCCCCTTGATGCCGTACTCGGTCTCGCCGCGCCTGCGCGACCACACCGTCGGCCCGAAGCCGACCATGTACTGGGTCACCCGGACGCCGAACCGCTTGGCCGGCACGAGGTGCCCGATCTCGTGCAGTGCGATGGACAGCCCGACGCCGAGGACCATGAACAGGACTCCGGCGAGGAACTTCAGTGCGGTCATGCTTCTCCCGATCCGGCGTGGGCCCGGTCGCCCACCCCGCCGAGGACAGTATGCGCCTGCTCCCTGGCCCAGGCGTCAGCCGCGAGGACGGCGTCGATGCCGTCGGCCGCTGCCCCGTCGTGCTCCGCGACGACCCGACCGACCGTGTCGACGATGTCGAGGAAGCCGATCCGGCCCTCGTGGAAGGCGTCGACCCCGACCTCGTTGGCGGCGTTGTACACCGCGGGGTAGGTCCCGCCGGCCTCGCCGACCTGCCGCGCGAGCCGCACGGCGGGGAATGCCTCGTCGTCGAGCGGCTCGAAGGTCCAGCTCTGCGGGATGGTCCAGTCGATGGCGGCATCGATGTCGTCGAAGCGCTCCGGCCAGCCGAGCGCCAGGGCGATCGGGAGCAGCATCGACGGCGGGCTCGCCTTGGCGACCGTCGACCCGTCCCTGAACTCGACCATCGAGTGGACGACCGACTGCGGGTGGACGACGACCGCGATCCGGTCGAAGGGCACGTCGAAGAGCAGGTGGGCCTCGATGACCTCCAGGCCCTTGTTGACGAGGGTGGCGGAGTTCGTCGTGATGACCCGCCCCATGTCCCACGTCGGGTGGGCGAGCGCCTGGGCCGGGGTGACGTCGCGGAGCTGCTCGCGCGTCATCCCGCGGAAGGGTCCACCGCTCGCGGTGACGACCAGCCGCCGGACGTCCTCGCGCCGGCCGGCGCCGAGGCACTGGAGGATCGCGGAGTGCTCGCTGTCGACGGGCACGATCTGTCCCGGGGCCGCCGCCGCCCGGACGAGGTCGCCGCCGACGATGAGCGACTCCTTGTTGGCCAGTGCGAGCCGGCTGCCCGCCTCGAGGGCGGCCATCGTCGGCCGGAGCCCGATCGACCCGGTGATGCCGTTCAGGACGACGTCCGCCCCGACACCGGCCGCGACCGTCGCGGCGCCGGGGCCGCCGACGAGCTCGGGATGGTACGGCGGAGCCGAGGCGTCGGCATTCGCCTCCAGCGCCGCGCGAAGCGCCGGGATCGCCGCCTCGTCCGCCACGGCCACGAGCGCCGGGCGCCGGGCCACCGCCTGCCGCGCGAGGAGGTCGACGTTGCGGCCGGCGGCGAGCGCGATGACGGTGAACCGGCCCGGCACCTTGTCGAGCACCTCGAGGGCCTGGGTGCCGATCGACCCGGTCGAGCCGAGGATCGACAGGGTCCGGGGCGCAGTCACCGCCCCATTGTCACCGACGGCTCAGGCCTCCGGACGCAGGTGGGTCCACGGCTTGGCGAGGCGGAAGGTCCGACCCGTGATCTCGGTCGGGGTGATCGCGACGACGACGTGCTTGTCGGTCGGGACCCACGGCCGGAGGGGGAGCTCCTCGACGACGTCGGCCAGGTGCCCCTCGAGGGCGACCGCCCGGCCGCGGACGACGACGCTGCTCGCCCGGTGCTCGTCGAACTCGTCGATCTCGAGCGCGACGTCGTCGTTCATCGTCACGCCGAGCAGCTTGCTGCCCTCGGCCGTCCGGAAGTACAGGCGCTCGCCGTCCGTCGCGTAGTTGACCGGCGTGATGTGCACCTCGCCGACGAGGTGGTAGGCGAGGCGGCCGAACTCCTGCGCGCGCAGCCGTTCCCAGCACTCGAGGTCGGAGAGCTCCTCGACGGGCTGGACGTCGCGGTCGGTGTCGTAGGTCATCTCGGTCGCCTCCTGGGGAGTCCTACATCTTGTAGTAGTTACAAGGATGCCATCGCTGCCAGCACCGCGCGAGCAGTCCGCGTGATCCGCCGGTCACATCCGGTCGAGGATCGTCACCGAGAGGGCGGGGCACTCCGCCTCGGCGTCGGACAGCACCTGCCGGATGCGGTCGAATGCCGGCGCGTCCCGCTCCCGGAGGCCCGCCGTCCCGTCCCAGACGAGCTCGGACTCGGGCGCGCGGCGGTACCGCTGGAGGAGGCAGTCGAAGAGCGCGTCGAGGTTGTGGCCGAACCAGTCGGGGAAGCCCAGCACCTCCCCGAAGCGGGCGATGCTGTCCGCCTTGTCGTCCCCGGCCGGGACGATCGCGATGGCGCGGCCGGCCGCATGCGCCTCCCGGACGACGTCGGCGATGGCGGTCTCCTGCCCGAGCGTGCGCATTCAGCGGCCCTCCTGCACCTGTCGGAAGCTGTCGTAGTGGTCGTCGGTCCAGTAGAGGTCACCCTGCTGGCCGCGCACGATCCGAAGGGGCCCTCGGTCGCCGCCGCGCCCCTGCTTGACCGTGTACTCGCGGTAGTAGCCGCGAGCCCGGTCGGGCAGGACCCCCTCTCGGTTCTGGAACGTCTGCCCGTCCTCCGCGTACGGGAACGGACCGCCGGCGCGGATGAG
>DASSQJ010000031.1:0-2395 GCA_035702545.1 Phycicoccus sp. | reverse complement strand
ACCCTCGAGCGCAGGCGGGCGCTGCTCGACGCCGCGAGCGGTGAGGCCGGGATCGTCGTCGGGACCCACGCCCACCTCCAGGAGCACGTCGACTTCCTCGACCTCGCCCTCGTCGTCGTCGACGAGCAGCACCGCTTCGGGGTCGAGCAGCGCGACGCGCTGCGGGGCAAGGGTGTCGTCCCCCCGCACGTCCTCGTCATGACGGCGACGCCGATCCCGCGGACCGTCGCGATGACGGTCTTCGGCGACCTCGAGACCTCGACCCTGCGCGAGCTGCCTGCGGGGCGGGCGCCGATCACGACCCACGTCGTGCCGGAGGTCCTGCCCGGGTGGATGGAGCGCACCTGGGCCCGTGTCGGCGAGGAGGTCCGCAGCGGCCGGCAGGTCTACGTCGTCTGCCCGCGGATCGGGGACGACGACGAGCCCGACGCCGAGGCGGTCATCCCCGATGAGGCCGAGGACGACGGCGAGGACGGCGAGGCAGGGGAGGCCGGCGCGCCGCGGCGTCCGCTGAAGAGCGTGCTCACCGTCCGGGCCGCGCTCGACGACGAGCCCGCCCTCGCCGGCCTGCGGCTGGACGTGCTCCACGGCCGGCTGGCGCCCGAGGAGAAGGACGCCGTCATGGACCGCTTCCAGCGCGGCGAGCTCGACGTCCTCGTCGCGACGACGGTCATCGAGGTGGGGGTCGACGTGCCGAACGCGAGCGTCATGGTCGTCATGGACGCCGACCGGTTCGGCGTGTCGCAGCTGCACCAGCTGCGGGGGCGCATCGGCCGTGGTGGGCACCCCGGCCTGTGCCTGCTCGTCACGGCCACGGACGTGCCGGAGTCCCGCACCCGGCTCGAGGCGGTCGCCGCGACGACGGACGGCTTCGAGCTGGCCCGGCTCGACCTCGCGCAGCGCCGAGAGGGGGACATCCTCGGGGCGGCCCAGCACGGTCGGCGCACGCAGCTGGAGTTCCTCCACATCCTCGAGGACGAGGACGTCATCGCGGCCGCCCGGGAGGACGCCTTCGCGCTCGTCGACGCCGACCCCGACCTCTCGGTGCACCCGCTCCTCGCGGCCGCCGTGCAGGAGCGCGTCGACGCGGAGCAGGCCGCCTACCTGGAGCGGGGCTGATGACCCGGGTCATCGCCGGGACGGTCGGGGGGCGGACGCTTCGCACCCCGCCGGGTTCCGGCACCCGCCCGACGAGCGACCGGGTGCGCGAGGCGCTGTTCTCGGCCCTCGAGGCGCGGGACGCGGTGCGCGGCGCCCGGGTGCTCGACCTCTACGCGGGCTCCGGGGCGCTCGGTCTCGAGGCGGCGAGCCGTGGGGCCCGCTCGGTCGTCCTCGTCGAGTCCGACCGCCGCGCGGCCGCCACGGTGGCGGCCAACATCCGCTCCCTCGGGCTGGAGCGGGTCCGGCTGCTGTCGACGACGGTCGCGGCGGCCCTCTCCGGGGACCCGCCGGACGGCGAGGCCGCCGACCTCGTCCTCGTCGACCCGCCCTACGACGTGCCCGAGTCGGCCCTCGGGGAGGTCCTCGGACGTCTCGCCGCCGGCTGGCTGGCCGACGGCGGCGTCGTCGTCGTCGAACGGTCGTCCCGGTCTCCGGAGCCGACGTGGCCCGCCGGCATCGAGCGGCTCGGGAAGGCCCGGAGGTACGGCGAGACGACCCTCTGGTGGGCCGTCCGGGCCTGACCCACCCCGACGCCGACCTCCACGACGTCGGGAAGAAGTCGGCGGTCACGGAGCGGCTTCCGGGGGAGATGCCCTGACAGGATGCCCGGATGAGCGAGCCGGTCGACCCCGCCCCGGACGGTAGGTTGGCGCGCGTGAGCGAGCGCGTTCGCCGGGCCGTCTGCCCCGGCTCCTTCGACCCCGTGACCGACGGCCACCTCGACATCGTCGAGCGCGCCGCCGCGCTGCACGACGAGGTCGTCGTCGCCGTGCTCCACAACCCCGCGAAGGCGGGCACCTTCGGCATCGAGGAGCGGATCGCCTTCGTCGAGGACGCCCTCGCGGTCCGCGGCCTGACCGACCGGGTCCGGGTCCAGGCCTTCGCCGACCGGCTCCTCGTCGACGTCTGCCGCGAGGTCGGCGCCGACGTCGTCGTCAAGGGGCTGCGGGGCGGCACCGACTTCGCCTACGAGCTTCCGATGGCGCTGATGAACCGCCACCTCAGCGGCCTGGAGACGCTGTTCCTCCCGGGCGACCCCGCGCTCGGGCACGTCTCGAGCTCGCTCGTCAAGGAGGTCGTGCGGTACGGGGGGGACGTGTCCGGCCTGGTCCCCGACCCGGTGCGGGACGCGCTCGTCGCCCGGCTGCGTGACGACGGCTGAGGCGGCGGCGCCCGCGCGCGTCCGGACCCCGGCGCGCGCCGGCGGCTGCCGCCGCGCCGTCGAGGGCCTGCG
>DASSQJ010000030.1:0-2360 GCA_035702545.1 Phycicoccus sp. | reverse complement strand
CAGACCAGGTCGACGTCCTCGCCCACGGCCATGTCGGCGTCGAAGCCACCGACGCCGCGGAGCACCTCGACGCGCGCGAGCAGGGCCGCCGACGGCACGAACGAGACTCGGGACCGCGCCCGGACCCGGGCGGGCCGGGGCCCGAGGTCGAGTGCCGAACGGGTGGCCTCGTAGCGGGCCAGGACCCCGGCCCCGGAGTCGAGGGCGACGGGCACGATCCGGGGAGCGACCACGGCGACGCGGGGGTCGGCCAGATGGGGGAGGAGACCGTCGAGCCAGCCGGGTCGGGGGACGCAGTCGGCGTCGACGAAGGCCACCAGCTCGGTCCCGACCGCGGCGAGCCCGGTGTTGCGGGCCGCGGCCGGGCCGCCCCGCTCGGGCCGACGGACGACCGTCACCGGTGCCCCGGTGGGTGTGCGGTCGGGCACCGTCACGGGCACGGGGCTGGCGTCGTCGACCACCACGACGGCGGCGACCGGGCCGAGCCCGGCGAGGAGATCGGGTGGCACCTCACCCCGCACGGGGATGACGACGGTGACGGCATCGGCGCCGAAGGGGCCGGTCGACGGGACGGGATGGACCAGGCCGCCGTCGAGGAGGCGCCGCACGAGGGCGCTCGGGCCCCGGCCCGGAGGGACCGGCTCTCCGTCCAGGGCCTGGCGCGCCACCTCCGCACCGGCGTCGGTGAGGCGCACGACCCGCAGCGGCGAGCCGCCGAGGAGGACCCTGCCGCCGGAGCGGACCTCGACGGTCGGGTCGGGTGCGAAGCGGAGGCCCGCCAGCTCGCCGCCGGCCCCCGGCGGGGTGGTCATCGGCCGAACCGGGCGTCGACGGCGATGCGGAGCGCGTCGCCCAGCTGCGCCAGCAGGTCGTGCCCCTCCGCGGCCGAGGCCCCGGCCGGGTCGCCGAGCACCCCGTTGGCCGCCACGGCCGCCACCCCTCCCCGTCGGAGCTCCCCGATCAGCTCGGGCAACGGGGCGGTGGCCCCGGGCGCCGCCCGGTCGAGGCGGACGCAGCTGGGGTCGAGGGCGAGGAGGATCGACGTCTCGGTCCGCCCGGCGTGGGCGTCGCCACCGGGCACCGACGGCGACCAGGCCAGCACCCTGCGGCCCTCGCCGCTGAGGGTCGAGGCGGCGGCCCGCACGGCGTCGAGGTTGCCGCCGTGCCCGTTCACGAACACCACTCCGGTGAACACGTCGGCGGACCGCCCGAGCTCGACCAGCACGGTGGTCAGCGCGGCGGTGCCGATCGAGAGCGTGCCGGGGAAGGCGGCGTGCTCGCCCGAGGCGCCGTAGGCGACGGCCGGTGCGACGACGACGTCCGGACGGGCGGCGGCGAGGGCGGCGGCCAGGGCGACCGCGATGCGGGTGTCGGTGTCGAGCGGGAGATGGGGGCCGTGCTGCTCGAGGCTGCCGAGCGGGACGGCGAGCAGGGCGGCGGCCCGATCGGCCACCTCCGGCCACGTCGATCCCCCGAGTGCACTGGTCACCCGTCCATGGTCCCACGCCACCGCCACCCTCCGGCTCGTGGGTCCCGTCGGCGGGCGTCGGGCCCCAATCGCCCGAATCGACAACCTGAGGTTGACGAGAGCGATGCGTCAACCCATGATTGACGCATGGCGAACCCACCGAAGATGCCCCCGACCGTGCGCCTCGACGACCTCATCGACGCCATCACCCAGGTCCACGAGGAGCCCCTCGAGCAGCTGACCGACGCCGTCCTCGCGGCCCAGCACCTCGGCGACGTGGCCGACCACCTCGTCGGCCACTTCGTCGACCAGGCCCGCCGCTCGGGCGCCTCGTGGACGGAGATCGGCCAGAGCATGGGCGTCACCAAGCAGGCGGTCCAGAAGCGCTTCGTCGCCAAGGGCCTGATCGACCTCGACCCGGCGCAGGGCTTCGCCCGCTTCACCGACCGGGCCCGCAACGCGGTGGTCGCCGCCCAGGAGGAGGCTCGGGCCGCCGGCAACGTCACGACCGGGGCGAACCACCTGGTGCTCGGGTTGCTCAGCGAGCCCGAGGGCCTCGCCGCGCTGGCCATCGGGGCCTCCGCCGTCACCTTCGACGAGATCCGCGCCGCCGTCGTCCCGCTGCTGGCCCCACCGGCCGACGAGGTGCCCGACCTCATCCCCTTCGACGCGGACGCCCGCAAGGTCCTCGAGCTCACGTTCCGCGAGGCCCTCCGGCTGGGACACAACTACGTCGGGACCGAGCACATGCTGCTCGGCCTGCTCGAGCTCGAGGACGGCGACGGGCCCCTCTACGGTGTCGGCCTCGACAAGGACGAGGTCGAGGGCCACGTGCTCGAGGTGCTGGCCGCGCTCACCCCACCCGCCTGAGCCTGGAGGCGCCGACCGGCCC
>DASSQJ010000029.1:0-5492 GCA_035702545.1 Phycicoccus sp. | reverse complement strand
CCGCCGGCGTCGACGCGCGGCTCGTGCGTGCCGACCACAGCGCCCGGCCGATGCCCCACCGCCCCAACGGCGCTGCCGGGATGCTGGTCCGCGGGGGCGGGGTCGTCGTGTGGTTCGCCGGTGACACCGCCCTGCACCCGGAGATGGAGGACCTCGCCGACATCGCCGGTGCCCCGGTCGACCTGGCCCTCCTCCCGATCGGTGGATGGGGTCCGCGCCTGTCCCCCGGCCACATGGGGCCACGCGAGGCGGCGGAGGCAGCGGCACGGGCGGGCGCGCGCCACGTCGTCCCGATCCACTACGGCACCCTCCACCCCCACGGATGGCCGAGCGGCCGCCTCGCCTGGACGGTGGCACCGAGCCACCGGTTCGCCGACCAGCTCACCGAGTGGTGCGACGCCCGCGCCGACGTCCTCGACGTGGGGACGTCGACGACGGTGACCCCCGCGCCGGCCCGCGTCGACCCTCAGGACGGCTGAGCGCCGGGGACGTCCCGAGCCGCCGTGACGAGCTCCCAGAGGGCCGCCGTGACCTCGTGCGGGTGGGTGAGCGGGAAGACGTGCAGCCCGCGCCGAACCGTGACCACCCGGACCCACCGGGCCGAGCGGGCCGCGCGCGCGAACCTGCGGGCGTCGACCCGGAGCTGGTCGAGCTGGCCGTTGACGACTAGCACCGGTGCGGTGACCTCGGCGAGCATCTCGGGGCGGCAGCGCGACATCACCCCGGCCCACGCCGCGGGGATCCCGTCGAAGCCGTAGCCGGCCTCCTTGACGACAGCGGCGAACTCCGGGGGCAGCATCGCGTCGAACTCCCGGTCGAGGGCCCGCGACATCCGGTCCACCCCCAGCCGGTGCTCCACCCGGGCCAGCGCGCGGTAGAGCAGCGCTCCTGGCCCCGTGGGCACCGCGGATGCGCCCAGCAGGCCGAGCCCGGCCAGGCGGGTCGGGTGCTCGGACGCCCAGGCGAGGGCGAGGTACCCGCCGAGGCTGTGCCCGACGAGGACCACGGGGTCCGCCGGGTCACCGCCCTCGACGGCCTCACCGATGACGTCGAGCGCCCGCTCCCACGTGAAGGTCTCCCCGCGACGCTCGCCATGGGCGGGCAGGTCGGGCAGGACGAGGTCGACGTCGGGGCCGAGCAGCATGCGGTAGCGCCACCACTGGGCCCGGCTCAGCTGGGAGCCGTGGACCATGACGACGCGGACGCGCTGGGGCACGCGCCTCATCCTCGCGCAGCGGCGCCGGCCGGTCGGACGGCTCGCCCGGGGCCAGCGGCCGGTCGGGCGGCTCGCGCAAACGCGCGGGCTGGTTGGATGGGTCGGTGAGCGCCCTCGTCGCCGCCGACGACCTCGCCGCCCTCCTCGACCGGGAGGCGGTCGCCGTCGTCGACGTCCAGTACAACCTCGTCGGCACGCCCGGGTCCGAGCTCTACGCCGCCGGGCACGTCCCCGGGGCGCCTCGCCTCGACCTCGACGACGCCCTGGCCGGCCCACCGGGGCCCCTCGGGCGTCACCCGCTGCCCGACCCGGCGGTGCTCGAGGCGGCGCTGCGGGCGTGCGGGATCGGCGACGTAGACGACGTCGTCGTCTACGACCAGCGGACCTCCCTCGCGGCGGCCCGGGCGTGGTGGGTTCTGCGCTGGGCGGGTCACCCGCAGGTCCGTGTCCTCGACGGCGGACTCGAGGCGTGGCGCCGGGCCGGCCACCCGGTGACGAGCGACGTCCCGGACCCTGCGCCCGGCGACATCCGGGTCCGCCCCGGCTCGGTCCCCGTCCTCGACGCCGACGCCGCCGCCGCGATGGCGCGGGTCGGGGTCCTCCTCGACGCGCGCGTCGCCGAGCGCTACCGGGGCGAGCACGAGCCCATCGACCCGGTGGCCGGCCACCTCCCCGGGTCGGTCAACCTGCCGATCGCCGAGCTGCTCGCCGACGACGGCACCTTCCTCCCCCCGGCCGAGATCCGACGTCGAGCGGCCCTGCACGGCGTCCACCGCGACACCCCGGTCGGCACGATGTGCGGGTCCGGCGTCACGGCGGCGCAGCTGGCCCTCGCCCTCCACGAGGCGGGACTGCACGCCATCCCGTACGTCGGGTCGTGGAGCGAGTGGGTCGCCGACCCGTCGCGCCCGGTCGCCACAGGGCCGCTGCCCGGCTGATCCGCCCCCACGACCACGACCGGGTCAGAGGGCGTAGGTCCCCGAGAACCCACCCTGGGCGGGGTCGGCGTCCTGGACGTCAGCGACCCGCCAGAGCTGCGCGCCGATGACGTCCCACGCGAGGATCCGGACCGTCGGCGCCGCCGCGCCGTCCCGTTGGGAGCGCGACTCGAGGAGGAGGGTGTCGCGCGGCCCCCAGCCGAGTGGTCGGTACGCGGCCTTCGGGGTGCCCGGCGTGTCGGGAGCCGCGAGCACCCGCGGGGTGATGCTCAGGTCGTCCTGGACCGCGATGACGCCCTGGTAGCGCCCCAGCCGACGGATGAGGCCCTCGTCGAGGTAAGCCCCCGACGCCACCCACGCCTCGGTGTTGGCGGTGGACTCCCCGTAGGGCACGACCGAGGTGTCCGGCACCACCCGGGAGCCGCTGAGCGTGCCGCTGCCAGCGAACGACCGCAGCGTCGTGACCCCGTCCCGACCCGCCGCGAGGTCCTCCCAGTCGGGACGCGCCGGGTCCGGGGCGCGCAGCACCCGGTGGGTCTGGGTGTCGACGAGCCAGTCCTGGGAGGCGCTGCGCGCGACCACGGTGCGGCCGTCCTTGGCCCACCCGGCGTGGAGCAGCCCGTCGTCGGGCACGGGGAGCTCGAGCACCGACCCGTCGCGGACGTCGAGCACGACGACCTTGTGCCGCTGCGCGACGACGACCCGGTGGCGCTCGTCGTCGACGGTCCGCGGCCCGAGGACCGGCCCGGTGCTCCCGACCGGGTCGTGGACCGCCTCGAGCGTCATCCGCGAGGCGAGGAGGTACTGGGTCTTCTCGGCCCGGGGCACGTGGACGACGGGCCAGTACCCGCCGACCGTGTGGACGAGGAAGACGGCGCGGACCGATGCCGTGGTGCCCGGGAAGGCCCCGGGCTCCAGCACCATCCACGACCCGGCCTCGCGCGGGCCGACGACGTCCGGGACCGCGATGAGGCCCGCGTCCGGATACGCGGGGAGTTGCACTTCGGCGTCCGCGGCGGGGGCCATGGAGACGCGCAGCGGCCCGACGAGCTGCTCGTCGAGGCGGCCGTCGAGACCCGGCGACGACGTGGGCGCCGCGCTCCGGCCGGCCGGCGACGTCGGCCGGTCGTCGCGGTTCGCGAGCACCGTCACGAGGGCCCCGGCCGCGGCGAGCCCCCCGGCCCCGAGGACGACGCGGCGCCGCACCGCCGTGCGCTCGCGCCTGGCCAGGTGCCAGGCGCGCTCGGCGAGGTCGACCTCCACGACGTCCTCGCTCGCCAGCTCGAGCAGGTCGCGCAGCTCGGTGGTCATCGCACACCTCCGGTGTCGAGGTCGACGCGCGGCATCGCCTCGCGCAGACGCGCCAGCGCGTCGTGGGTCTGGCTCTTCACCGTGCCGACGCTGACGCCGAGGATCTCGGCGGTGTCGCGCTCGGTGCGGTCCTCGAAGAAGCGCAGGACGACCGTGGCCCGCTGGCGCGGCGTCAGGGTGTCGAGCGCCCGCAGGACGTCGAGGCGGCGCTCGACGCGCTCCTGCTCGGGGCCCCCGAGCGGGGCGGCCTCCGGCGGGAGCGTCTCGAGCCCGACGACCTCGTGCCGGCGCCGCCGCCACGAGGAGACGGCGTCGTTGTAGAGGATGCGCCGCACGTACGCGTCCGGCCGCTCCTCCCGGACGCGGGTCCAGTTCCGCGCGAGCTTGACGAGGGCGCCCTGCAGGAGGTCCTCGGCGAGGTGCGCGTCGCCGCAGACGAGGTAGGCCGCGCGGAGCAGGGTCCCCTGGCGCGCGCGCACGTACTCGACGAACTCGGGGTCGGCCGGCCAGCTCGCGTCCGACGACGCCATCGGCCCACCTCCTCGTCCGGCCCCGCGGTGCCCTCCACTGTCTCAACGCTCGCAGCCCACCGAAAGGTTGGCGCGCGGAAGGCGATGTGATTGGGTCGTGCGCGACGGATGGGACGAACGGCGACGGTGAGGAGGGCGTCCGTGCTGCAGTGGGACCTCGTCTCGCGCGACTTCGCGCGGGACTCGCTCGCGGCCGACGAGGAGCCGGAGGGCCGGGCCCGCGTCGACGCCCACGCCGCGGTCCTCGAGCTCGCGCGGAGGCACGGGTCGTTCGCCGAGGAGTTCGTCGCCCGCAACGACCTCGTGTCCGCACTGCTCGACACGCCCGACGACACCGCGGCCCTCCCCCACGTGTCGTGGCTGCGGACCGCGCTCACCGGCGCGCACGAGCTCGACCCCGAGGACGTCGAGACGGTCCTCTGGAAGCTCGAGTGGGCGCTCGACGTCGCCGAGCGGACGCCCGAGGTGCCCCTCGACCGCTGGCGGGCCGCCGTCGACGACCTCGAGGTCGGGCTGCGCGCCGCCGGCCGCGGGACGGGCCCCGTCCACGCCGCTCGGGCGCGCATCGCGCACGCCACCGGCGACCGGGCGGCCCTCGACGGGGAGCTCGCGCTGTGGCGCGCCGCCCCGGTGTCAGCGGAGCAGGATGCCTGCCCCGCCTGCGACGCCCACGAGCGGGCGCTGCTCCTCACCGAGGACCCGTCGGCGGTGCTCGACGTCCTCGCCCCGGTCCTCTCCGGTGAGCTGGCCTGCGACGCCGAGCCCGCGGCATCCCGGGCCCTCGTCGCCGAGGTCCACGTCCGTCGGGGGGACCTCGACGCCGCGGCCTCGGCGTTCCGCGAGGCGTGGCACGGGATCGCCGACGACCCGACCCGCAGCGACGAGGTCGCGGCCTGCCTGCGGACCCTCGTCCGCCTCGGCAACACCGACCGTGCCGTCGACCTGCTCCTCCCCCGCCTGCCGTGGCTCGAGGCACTCGACCCCGCCGAGCGGATGTGGCTGGCGGGCACCGGGGCATGGGTGCTCGACCACGGCGCGCGGCTCGGCCTCGCGCCGGCGAGCGTCGACGGCCGGCCGACCGCGGTCGTCACGGCCGAGCTCCGCGGCCTCGCCGACGGTGAGGCCCGCGCCCTCGACGACCGGGCCGGCTCCACCGTCCACGCCGACGCGCTCGCCCTGGCGCTGGCCGACGAGCCGGTCGCCGCCGAGCCCACGCTCCCGCCGACCCGGCTCGTCGCCGGACCTGGGCCGGAGGAGGCCTTCCCCCTCGCCGCGCCCGAGGACGTCGTCGGGCTCGCCGAGGCGGTGGCGACGGCGGTGCGCGGCCTGGATCCCCGGGCGACGGCGCTCGTCATGGCGTGGCGGGCCCAGCGAGAGGCGGTCCGCCCACGGCTGGACTCCCCGGACCAGTGGGCCGCAGCCGCCTTCCTCGACCGTCACGCCGCACAGGACCTCGACCCGGCCCAGCGGCGCGAGCTCCTCCTCGGCGCCGTGGCG
>DASSQJ010000028.1:0-3728 GCA_035702545.1 Phycicoccus sp. | reverse complement strand
CCACTTCGTCTACCTGTCGGTGCTCGCGGCCGTCCCGCTGTTCGCCCGGCACGGGCTCACCGTCACCCGGGCCCGGCTCGTCGACGTCTACGGGGGCAGCGTCCGGCTCACCGCGGGGCGCTCGGCCGACGTCCCCGAGGTCGACCCGAGCGTCGAGGGCGTCCTGGCCCGCGAGCGCGCCGCCGGCCTCGACCGGGTCGACGCCCTCGAGGCGCTCGGCACCCGCGGCGCCCGCACCGCGTGGGAGTTCCGCACCCACCTCGAGGAGCAACGGCGTCTGGGGCGGCGGGTCGCGGGGTACGGCGCGCCGTCGAAGGCGCCCGTCCTCCTCGCCCTCTCGGGGGTGGGGGTCGACCTGTTGCCCTACACCGTCGACCTCTCCCCGGCGAAGCACGGGACCCGGGTCCCCGGCGCGGGCGTCCCCATCCATCCCGTCGAGCACCTCCTCGAGGACCGGCCCGACGAGGTGGTGGTCCTCACCTGGGACATCGCCGAGGAGGTGGCCGCGCAGCTGGCCCGCTCGAGTGCCGGCAGCGGCTGGTCCCCCCGGCTCTGGGTACCCCTTCCCACTCCCCGTGAGCTCGTCCCGGCCGCGGCACCGTGACCTCACCGGCCCACCCACCGGCTCCCCGCCTCCGGCGGGCGCTCTGGTGGGTCGTGGCCGGTGTCCTGCTCGTCGCCGTCGGCGTGGCCGTCGCCGTCCGGGTCACCGACGAACCGACCGCGGCGGAGGCGACGGGTCCACGGGGCACGACGGGGACGGCCCCCTCCCCCGCGTCGACCCCGGTACCACGACCCACCTCCACCAAGGCGCCGGCGCCGGTCTGCGGGTCGGCGTCGCTCCGGGGTCCGGCGAGGCCGCCGGCGGGCGCCGTGGTCGTCGAGACCTCGGACGACCTCGCCGCCCTGACGGAGGCCCGACCCGCCGGGACGACCTTCTGGCTGGCCCCGGGGACCCACCGGCTCCGCTCGGGACAGTACGAGCAGGTGCGCCCCAAGGCCGGGAACCGGTACGTCGGCGCACCCGGGGCCGTGCTCGACGGCGGCACGACGAACCGGTACGCGTTCGGCGGGGACGCCCGGGACGTCGTCATCGAGGCCCTGACGGTCCAGCGGTTCGGCGCGCCCGGCGAGAACAACAACGAGGGTGTCGTCAACCACGACGGCGCGACCGGCTGGCGGATGACGCGGCTCACCGTGCGGCAGAACGCCGGTGCCGGCATCCTCCTCGGCGACGGGAACCGGGTCGAGGGCAGCTGCCTGACGGACAACGGCCAGTACGGCTTCAGTGCGTACTCGCCGGACGGTGTCGAGGACGTCGTGGTCCGGGGGAACGAGATCGCCAGGAACAACACCGACGACTGGGAGCGCCGCATCGAGGGCTGCGGGTGCACCGGCGGCGGCAAGTTCTGGGAGACCGTCGGCGCCCTTGTGCAGGCGAACTCGATCCACGACAACCTCGGGACCGGCCTGTGGGCGGACACCAACAACGCCGGGTTCACGGTGACGGGGAACCACTTCGCCGACAACGCGGGGCCCGCCATCATCTACGAGACGAGCTACAACGCGGCGATCACCCGCAACACCTTCGTGCGGAACGGGCTGCGCGACTGGCGGACGAACCCGGGCTTCCCGACCGGGGCGGTCTACGTCTCGGAGTCGGGCAGCGACCCGCGCGTCGACACCGCGCACTCGCAGACCTTCGAGGTCGCCGAGAACCTCTTCGTCGACAACTGGGGGGGCGTCGTCGCCTGGGAGAACGCCGACCGGTTCGCCGGCTCGCCCGCGAACACGAGCACGGGCGCCTCCACGCTCGTCAACCCCCGGGCCACCGTCGCGCGGTGCTCGGACCCGAAGACGGTGGGGACCGACCCGTACCTCCGCGACTGCCGGTGGAGCACGCAGCACCTGCGGGTCCACGACAACACCTTCCGCCTGTCACCGGCCGCCCTCGGGCCGGACTGCACCGCGGCGAACCTGTGCGGTTTCTCGGCGCTGATGTCGAACTACGGGACCTTCCCCGACTGGTCGCCGTACAAGGGGACCGTCGTCGAGGAGTGGATCACGACGCAGCAGGACAACCTCTGGTCGGACAACACCTACACCGGGCCCTGGCGGTTCATGGCCCGTGAGCAGGGCAACGAGGTGAGCTGGGAGGAGTGGCGGGCCGCCCCGTACTCCCAGGACCGCGGGAGCACCCTGTCCGGCTGAGGCCGGCCGCGCCTCGCGGTCATCCCGCCGTGGCGCGACTCTCGGCGACGAGGTGGAGGAGGAAGCCCTGCGCCGGGGCGAGCACGGGCATCGGCAGCCCGGCGTCGGCGAGGAGCGCACCCGGGACGACGACACCGTCGCCGCACGCGGCGTCCCACCAGCCCGGTGCGGCGGCCTGGACCGTCGAGGGCAGCCCGGCCTCGGGGCGCACCCGGACCCGGTAGCGGTCACCCGCGTCCAGCCCCGGGAGCGTGAGCGGGGCGGGGACGACGGAGCGGCCGGTGACGGCCCGGACCACCGTGAAGACGGCCGCGCTCCGGTCGTGCGCGACGACTCCTCCGGCGACGATCCCCTCGTCGGGCAGGTCGTCGCAGCGGACCACCCGGCCCGTGTGCACGAGCGGGCGGAGCTCGCGGTACAGCCCGGCCCAGTCCCGCAGCCTGGCGAGGTCGTCCGCGGAGCACTCGGTGAGGTCCCACTCGAGGCCGGCGTGGCCCTGGAGCGCGACGAGCATTCGCACCGAGAGGTCGAGCTCGCGGTGGGTCGTGTGGGCCCGGGGCGGCCCGACGTGGGCGCCCATCCGCTCCGGCGGCACGAGCAGTCCGGTCCAGCGCTGGATGGCGAGCCGCTCGAGGGCGTCGTTGCAGTCGGACGTCCACACCCGGTCGGTGCGGGCGAGCACCCCGAGGTCGACCCGGGCCCCACCGCTCGAGCACGACTCGATCTCGAGGTCGGGATGACGGCGGCGGAGCTCGTCCATCAGGGCGTAGACGGCCCGGGTCTGGGCGCCGACGGCCGGCCGGTCGAGGATGGAGGCGTCGCTGCGGACCGCCTCGTGGAGGTCGCGGTTGTGGTCCCACTTGAGGAAGTCGATGCCGTACTGCGTGACGAGCCCCGAGACGGCCTCGAGCAGGTACGCCGACGCCTCGGGGTTGGCCACGTCGAGGACGTGCTGGTGGCGCGAGGGCGCGGTGGGGCCCGCGGCCGGCCCGAGCACCCACTCGGGGTGCGCCCGCGCGGTCTCGGAGTCGAGGTTGACCATCTCCGGCTCGACCCAGAGGCCGAACTGCATCCCGAGTCCCTTGACGTGCGAGACGAGCGGCCCCAGCCCGGAAGGCCAGACCTCCGGGGAGACCCACCAGTCGCCGAGGCCGCGGGTGTCGTCGCGGCGTCCTCCGAACCACCCGTCGTCGAGGACGAACCGCTCGACCCCGATGGAGGCGGCGACGTCCGCGAGCCGGCGCAGGTGGTCCAGGTCGGTCTCGAAGTAGACCGCCTCCCACGTGTTGAGGACGAGGGGCCGCGCCGAGGTGCGGTAGCCCGGCTGCGAGCGCTGGTGCTCGACGAGCACGTCGGTGAGCCCGTCGAGCCCCTCGGCGGACCGGGCGAAGACGACGTCGGGCGCCGTGTACGTCTCGCCCGGGCCGAGGCGGACCTCCCCCGGGCCGAGGTGCTCGCCGCCCCCGAGCACCGCGGCATGCGTGCCCGCCCCCTCGGGGAGCCGTTCGACGAGGTGC
>DASSQJ010000027.1:0-8707 GCA_035702545.1 Phycicoccus sp. | reverse complement strand
ACCTGGTCCATCCGGTAGCCGCGGAAGGCCACGGCGAAGCCCTCGTCAGGAGGGGCCGCCGGCCCGGCCGAGGGGGGCTCCGACGCCCGCGCCGGGCGGCCGAGCCACCACGCGGCGACGCCGACGACGGCGACCGCGACGGCGGCGAGGAGGAGGGACCAGGTCATCCGCCGCTCCCGGGGCGGTGGGCGGCGGCGAGGAGGCCGTCGACGACGGGGCCGAACAGCCGCGGGCCGAGCCGGTCCCCCACCGGCCGGGTGAGGCGGCGCAGCCCGGGGAGCCACAGCTCCTCGGTCCACCGGACGTCCGCGTCGCCACCGGGTGCGGTGTCGACGACGATCTCGGCCCAGCCGCGCAGCAGCCGCCCGGTCTTGACGAGACGCAGGCGGCGCCCGGGCTCGTGCGCCGTCACGAGCATCCTGTCGGCGACGGCGAGCGGACCGAGCCGGGTGAGCGCGACGACCTCGGCGCCGAGGGAGAGGCCGCTCGCGGGGACCCGGACGTCGGTGAGCGGGACGAAGCGGCCATGGGCGGCGAGGTCCGTGAGGGCCCCCCACGCGACGGAGGGCTCCACCGACGCGTGGCGCGCGATCGTGAAGGCCACGTCATCCCTCCACGGGCCGGACCGGGCGAGGCCGGGCGGGGGGTGCGGGTTCGTTCGGGTCCGGCCCGGGCTCGTCCTCGGGCTCCTCCAGCCGCTCCGGCAGGGGCTCCTGCTCCTCCGGCCCGGCGAGGTGCCCGCGCCGCAGGGTCTCCACGCCGAGCGCGTGCTCGCGCTCCGCGAGCGCATCGCGCAGCTCGGCGAGCCGGGCGTCGACCTCGGCCGTCCGGTACCCCCGGGCCGCCGTGTCGAAGCGGACGCCGTCGACGTCGGTCGAGCGGGGGACGTCCGGAAGCCCGTGGTCGGGGGTCGAGCGGACCGGCTCGGCGAGCGGGTCGACCGGCCACCGTCCGCTCGCAACGGCGAGCACGGCGAGGACCACCGCGACCGCGACGAGCACGAGGAGGACGAGGACCACGAGCCAATCGTAGGTGCGCGGCCGGCGACGCCAGGGCGGGCAGGGTGGCCCGGTAGGGGTGGCGCGCTACTCCGGCCGCCTCGCCTCCCCCGGCGACGGCCGCCCCGAGGCACGGTCGGCGGCGAGGACCACCTCGACGGCCTCGGCCGGGTCGTCGACGAGGGTGAGCAGGTCGATGTCGGCCGCGCTCACCGTGCCCGCCGCGGCCGCGGTCCCGCGGAGCCAGTCGAGCAGGCCACCCCAGTACCGCGAGCCCATGAGGACGATCGGGAAGCTCGTCACCTTCTGGGTCTGGACGAGGGTGACCGCCTCGAACAGCTCGTCGAGCGTGCCGAAGCCCCCCGGCAGGACGATGAACCCCGAGGCGTACTTGACGAACATCGTCTTGCGCGCGAAGAAGTACCGGAAGTTGACGCCGAGGTCGACGAACTCGTTGAGGCCGGCCTCGAACGGCAGCTCGATCCCGAGGCCGACGGACGTGCCGCCGGCGTCGAGGGCGCCCCGGTTCGCGGCCTCCATGGTGCCGGGACCGCCGCCGGTGATGACGGCGTAGCCGGCGGCGACCAGGGCGCGGCCCACCTCGACCGCGAGCGCGTACCCCGGGGCGTCCGCGGGGGTGCGGGCCGAGCCGAAGACGCTGACCGCCGGCCCGAGCTCGGCGAGGGCGCCGAACCCGTTGACGAACTCGGACTGGATGCGCATGACCCGCCACGGGTCGGTGTGCAGCCAGTCGGCGCCGCCCCGGCTGTCGAGGAGGCGCTGGTCGGTCGTCGACCCGGGGACCCGGGAGCGCCGCATGACGACGGGCCCCTGGACGTAGTCGTGGTGCGAGCCGGGCCGAGGGGGCGTGGTGTCCACGCGCGCCACCCTACGACCGGCCGGGCCGCCGGTGCGGCGTCAGCCCAGCCAGCGCAGGAGGGCCGACTCGCAGGCGCCGTACTGGGCGACCGGGCACTGCTCGTCGTCGGTGTGCGCGAGGTTGGGGTCCCCGGGCCCGAAGTTCACCGCGGGCACGCCCATCGCGGAGAACCGGGCGACGTCGGTCCACCCCTGCTTGGCCTCGACGGGGAGGCCGAGGGCCTCGACGAAGGCCCGCGCGGCCGGCAGGTGCAGGCCGGGGCGGGCGCCGCCGGCGTTGTCGACGACCTCGACGTCGAAGCCGGCGAAGACCCCGCGGACGTGCGCCTCGGCATCCTCCTCGGACAGCGACGGGGCGTACCGGTAGTTGACGGTCACCTCGCACCGGTCGGGGATGACGTTGCCGGCCACGCCGCCGTGGATGCCGACCGCGTTGAGCGCCTCACGGAACTCCAGGCCGTCGACCTCCCGGGTGGCCGGCTGGTAGGCGACGAGGCGGGCCAACACCTCGGCGGCGTCGTGGATGGCGTTGTGCCCCTTCCAGGGCCGCGCCGAGTGGGCGGCGATGCCCTTGGTCCGCACGACCGCGCGCAGGGTGCCCTTGCAGCCGCCCTCGATGCGCGCGTCGGTCGGCTCGAGGAGGACGGCGAAGTCCGCGTCGGCGACGAGCTCGGGCCGCTGCTGCTCGACGTGGAGGAGGCCGTTGTAGCGGCTGTCGACCTCCTCGGCCTCGTAGAGGACGAGGGTGAGGTCGCGGCTCGGGGCCGGCAGCTCGTGGGCCACCCGGAGGACGACGGCGACGCCACCCTTCATGTCGACGGTGCCCCGGCCCCAGAGGACCTCCTCCCCGCCGGCTCCGCGGACGCGGCGGGTCGGGAGGTTCGGCGGGTCCTCGGTGAGCGGAACGGTGTCGAGGTGCCCGGCGAGGACGACCCGCTCGGCCCGGCCCAGGTCGGTGCGCGCGACGACGGTGTTGCCGAGGCGGGTCACCTCGAGGTGGCCGAGGGCACGGAGGGCGGCCTCGACGGCGTCGGCGAGGGCGGCCTCGTCGTGGCTCACCGACTCGATGTCGCAGACGGCGGCGGTGAGTGTCGTGGCGTCCGCGGCGAGGTCGAGGGAGGGTGGCACGGCGGCCAGCGTAGCGACCGGTCAGGACGGGTCCCGACGTGGCGCGGGAGGACCCGTCATCCGACGTAGGCTGTGGCGCCATGACCCGCAGCGCCTGGGGCCACGGCCTCGTGACGACCACCGACGCCGGGACCGTCCTCGACGCCTGGTTCCCCTCCCCCGCCCTCGGCGAGCCCGGTGGTGCGGGCGAGCTCGCCGCCCCCGACGGCCTCGAGGCCCTCGTCGGCGAGGACCCCGTCCGTCGGGTCCGCCGCGACGTCCGGCTCGTCACGGTCGACCTCGACTCGCCGCCGGCCGACACGGCGGACGCCTACCTGCGCCTCCACCTCCTCTCGCACCGGCTCTGCGCGCCGAACACGCTGAACCTCGACGGCATCTTCGGGGTGCTGCCGAACGTCGTGTGGACCACCCAGGGGCCGTGCCCCGTCGAGCGGTTCGAGCTGACCCGGGCCCGGATGCGGGCGCGCGGCCCGGTCCAAGTGCTCGGCGTCGACAAGTTCCCCCGCATGGTCGACTACGTCGTGCCCTCGGGCGTCCGGATCGCCGACGCCGACCGGGTCCGGCTCGGGGCGCACCTCGCGAGCGGCACGACCGTCATGCACGAGGGCTTCGTCAACTACAACGCGGGGACGCTCGGCCACTCGATGGTCGAGGGGCGGATCAGCCAGGGCGTCGTCGTCGGCGACGGCTCCGACATCGGCGGCGGGGCGTCGACGATGGGCACCCTCTCGGGTGGCGGGACGGAACGGGTGAGCATCGGCGAGCGTTGTCTGCTCGGTGCCGAGTCCGGGCTCGGCATCGCCCTCGGGGACGACTGCGTCGTCGAGGCCGGCCTGTACCTCACCGCGGGGACCAAGGTCACCCTCCCGGACGGCACCGTCGCCAAGGCCCGTGAGCTGTCGGGGCAGGGCAACCTGCTCTTCCTCCGCAACTCCGTCACCGGCGCCGTCGAGGCCCGCCCCCGGGACGGGCACGGCATCGTGCTCAACTCGGCGCTGCACACCAACGACTGACCGACCCACCACAGCATCACGTCCGACCCGGAGGCCCGCATGCCGAGCACGACGCGAGGGACGCTCACCCTCGCCGAGGAGCAGCCCCGGACGCCGCGCCAGCGGCGGGCCACGGCGCTGCTCGTCGTGCTCGCCGTCGGGGCGGTGGCGGTCGCCGCCTGGCTCGGGGCACGGCACCTGCTCCGGGCGGTGACGAGCGAGCAGTGCCGGGTCACCGTGGCCGGCAGCACCTTCGAGTGGGCACCGGACCAGGCGAGCAACAGCGCCGCCATCACCGCGATCGCCCTCCAGCGCGGCCTGCCCCCCCGTGCCGCCTCGATCGCCATCGCGACGGCGATGCAGGAGTCCAAGGTGCGCAACATCCGCTTCGGCGACCGTGACTCCCTGGGCCTGTTCCAGCAGCGGCCGTCGCAGGGCTGGGGCACCGCGGAGCAGATCCTCGACCCGGAGTACTCGACGAACAAGTTCTACGACGAGCTCGTCAAGGTCGACGGCTACGCCTCGATGGACATCGCCCAGGCGGCGCAGGCCGTCCAGCGGTCGGCGGCCGGCGAGGCGTACGCCCAGCACGAGGCGCAGGCGCGGGCGACGGCGTCCGCCCTCTCCGGCCAGAGCCCCGCCGCGGTGGGGTGCGCGCTGCGCGACCCGAAGACCAAGGGTGACTCCGCGGCCCTCGTCGCGCTGCTCGCCAAGGACACCGGGCTTCAGGCGGCCACCCGCGGATCCACCGTGACGGTGCGGACGGGCTCCGAGGACCTCGCCTGGGCGGTGGGCGCCTGGGCCGTGGCGCGGGCCACCGACACCGGCGCGACGGCGGTCACGGTCGGCGGTCGTGAGTGGCAGCGCGCCCTCGACGACTCGGCCTTCGGCTGGCACCCCGCCAGCACCCCCGCGGACCCGACGACGGTCACGATCCACCTCTGACCGGGCCCGCCGGCGGGCCCGGAACCGGGGAAACGACGTCGGGGAGGCGCGGGCGGGTCAGCGGTCGGCGACGGGGACGTAGCTGCGCTCGCCCTCGCCGGTGTACACCTGGCGCGGACGGCCGATCTTCGTCGTCGGGTCGTCGATCATCTCGCGCCACTGGGCGATCCAGCCGGGGAGGCGGCCGAGCGCGAAGAGGACGGTGAACATCCGGGTCGGGAAGCCCATCGCCTTGTAGATGAGGCCGGTGTAGAAGTCGACGTTCGGGTACAGCCGGCGCTCGACGAAGTAGTCGTCCCCGAGGGCGATCTCCTCGAGCCGCTTCGCGAGGTCGAGCATCGGGTCGTCGACACCGAGCGTGCCGAGGATCTCGTCGGCCGTCGACTTGATGATCGCCGCGCGCGGGTCGTAGTTCTTGTAGACCCGGTGGCCGAAGCCCATGAGGCGGATCTTGGCCGTCTTGTCCTTGACCTTCATCATGAAGTCGTAGGGGTCCTCGCCGCTCTGCTGGAGCTGGGTGAGCATCTCGAGGACCGCCTGGTTCGCGCCCCCGTGGAGCGGGCCGAAGAGGGCGTTGATGCCCGCCGAGACCGAGGCGAAGAGGTTGGCCTGCGAGGAGCCGACGAGACGCACCGTCGACGTCGAGCAGTTCTGCTCGTGGTCGGCGTGGAGGACGAAGAGCAGGTCGAGCGCCTTGACCATGGCGGGGTCGACCTCGTAGTGCGTGGCCGGCACCCCGAAGGTCATCCGGAGGAAGTTCTCGACGAGGCTGAGCCGGTTGTCCGGGTAGAGGAACGGCTGGCCGATCGACTTCTTGTACGCGTACGCCGCGATGGTCGGGAGCTTCGCGAGCAGGCGGATCGTCGAGATCTCGACCTGCTCCTCGTCGAAGGGGTCGAGGCTGTCCTGGTAGAAGGTCGAGAGGGCCGAGACGGCGGAGGAGAGCACCGGCATCGGGTGCGCGTCGCGGGGGAAGCCCTGGAAGAACGCCTTGAGGTCCTCGTGGAGCATCGTGTGCTGGCACACGCGGTCCTGGAAGTCGCTGAGCTCGGCCGCGGACGGGAGGTGGCCGTAGATGAGGAGGTAGGACGTCTCGAGGAAGGTCGACTGCTCCGCCAGCTGCTCGATGGGGTAGCCCCGGTAGCGCAGGATGCCGGCGTCGCCGTCGATGTAGGTGATCGCGCTCGTGCAGCTCGCCGTGTTGACGAACCCGGCGTCGAGGGTGACGTTGCCGGTCTCCTTGAGGAGGGCGGAGATGTCGTAGCCGTTGTTCCCCTCGGTGGCCCGTACGAGGGGAAGGTCCAGCTGGCGGCCCGCAGCGTCGAGCGTGGCTCCGTCGGTCATGTCACGGTCCTTGGGTCATCGGGGGCAGAGACGTCCTTTGGACCCTACCGGCCGGTTCCCGAGGGGAGAAACGCGCGTGACGGGGGGAACAGCCCCGCGGTCAGGAGAGGCGACGGACGGCCGCGGCGACGCGTTCGTCGGTCGCGGTGAGCGCGATCCGGACGTGCTCGCGGCCGGCCGCGCCGTAGAAGTCGCCGGGTGCGACGAGGATGCCGCGGGCGGCCAGTCGCTCGACGGTCCGGCGCCCCGCCTCCCCGGCCGTCGCCCAGAGGTAGAGCCCGGCCTCGGAGTCGTCGACCCGCAGGCCGAACCCCTCGACGGTCGGCAGCAGCGCCGCCCGGCGGGCGGCGTAGCGGGCCCTCTGCTCCTCGACGTGGGCGGCGTCCCCGAGGGCGGCGACGAGGGCGCGCTGGATCGGCCAGGGCGTCATCATCCCGGCGTGCTTCCGGACCTCGAGGAGCCGGCCGACCAGCGCGGGGTCGCCGGCGACGAAGGCCGCGCGGTAGCCGGCGAGGTTGGACTGCTTGGAGAGCGAGTAGACGCAGAGCAGGCCCTCGTGCGACCCGCCGGTCACCCGCGGGTCGAGGAGGGACGGGGTGGTCGGCGGCTCCCGCGACCCGTCGACGCGCGGCCGCCAGTCGAGCTCGGCGTAGCACTCGTCCGAGGCGACGACGACGCCGTGGTCGCGCGCCCACGAGACGACCTTCGCGAGGTGCTCGATGCCGAGCACCCTGCCGGTCGGGTTCGAGGGGGTGTTGAGCCACAACAGCTTCGGCGTCGTCGACGGGGTGAGCGGACCGAGGGCCGTGATGGCGTCGACGGGGACGGGGACCGCGCCCGCGAGCCGGGCGCCGACGTCGTACGTCGGGTACGCGACCCGCGGGTGGGCGACGACGTCGCCGGGCCCGAGGCCGAGCAGGAGCGGCAGCCACGCGACGAGCTCCTTGGACCCGATGGTGGGCAGCACGCCGGCCGGGTCGACGTCGGGGACGCCGCGGCGGGCGTGGAACCACGCGGCGACGGCCTCTCGGAGGTCGGGCGTGCCGTACGTCTGCGGGTAGCCGGGCGCGTCGGCGGCGGCGGCGAGCGCCTCACGGACGACGGCCGGCGTGGGGTCGACGGGGGTGCCCACCGACAGGTCGACGAGGCCCGCACCGGCGGCCCCGAGCGCCGGGTCGGAAAAGGCACTCGCCCGCTCCTTGGCGGGAGCGAGCGAGTCCCAGGGAAAGTCGGGGAGCCGGAGCACCGCCTTACTCGTCGTGGACCTGCGGCGGCAGGTCCGCGATGAGCGGGTGGTCCTTGGGGATCATGCCGAGCTTGGCGGCGCCGCCCGGGCTGCCGAGGTCGTCGAAGAACTCGACGTTCGCCTTGTAGTACTCGGCCCACTGCTCCGGGACGTCGTCCTCGTAGTAGATCGCCTCGACCGGGCAGACCGGCTCGCACGCACCGCAGTCGACGCACTCGTCGGGGTGGATGTAGAGGCTGCGCTCGCCCTCGTAGATGCAGTCGACCGGGCACTCCTCGATGCAGGCCTTGTCCTTGAGGTCAACGCAGGGCTGCGCGATCACGTACGTCATGGCGCCCATACTATGCGCGTCATGAGCGCTGGCGAGCCCGGGTCCGGGGGCCTCCCGCGGCCGGGTTCGCGGGTCGTCGTCCGGCACCGCCTCCCCGCGCCGGACCCCCGCACCGGCGCCCGGCTCACCGACGTCGTCGGCGACCTCGTGGAGGTGTCGGAGGACGCGCTCGTCGTCCGCACCCGGACCCGCGAGGTCCGGGTCCCGGCCGGCAGCATCGAGGTCGTGCGCGAGGTCCCGCCCCGGCCGAGCCGGCGCGGCGCGCCCCACCGGGCCCTCTCCGTCGACGACCTGCAGCGGGTCATGGTCGGCGCCTGGCCGGCGATGGAGACCGCCCGCCTCGGCGACTGGGTGCTCCGCGCGTCGCGCGGCTTCACGCAGCGCGCCAACTCCGTGATGACGGCGGGCGACCCGGGAGTGCCGCTCGCGGAGGCGGTCGAGCACGTCGAGCAGTGGTACGCCGCACGCGACCTGGCGCCGAACCTCACGGTGGCCGGCCCGGTCGGGGTCGCGGCCACCGCGGACCCCCTCGGGGCGCTGCTCCTCGCCCGGGGCTACGTCGCCCGCATCCCGACCCGCACGCTCACCGCATCGGCCTCCCGCGTCCTCGAGAGCACCAGCGGCGCAGCGGCCGACGGCGGGACAGTGGTGCTCGTGGCGACGGAGCCCGGGCTCACCGACGCGTGGCTGGACGCCTACCGCCGGTACCGCGAGGTGGACGACACTGCGGCGCGTGCGGTCCTCACCGGGTCACCCGCCCAGGACCTCGCGACCGCGAGCACGTCGGACGGCCGGGTGGTCGGCGTGGCCCGGCTCGGTGTCGCGTCCGCCTGGGGCGGCGTCG
>DASSQJ010000026.1:0-2047 GCA_035702545.1 Phycicoccus sp. | reverse complement strand
GACGTCGACGCGGCCCGCCGCACCCGGACCGTCATCATGTTCCTCGGTCCGCTGCTCCACGACCTGTCGCGCTTCCGCCTCCCCTACGCCGGCGGCTGCGACCTCGGCACGCGCACCGTCGAGCCGCACCTCATGGCGCTGCGGGCCTTCGGGCTCGACGTCACCGCGACGAGCGGCTTCTACGAGGCCCAGGTGGAGGCCGGTCGGTCGCCGCGGCGCGCGATCGTCCTCACCGAGCGCGGCGACACGGTCACCGAGAACGTCCTCATGGCCGCGGCCCGCCACCCCGGGACGACCGTCATCCGCAACGCCTCCCCCAACTACATGGTCCAGGACCTCTGCTTCTTCCTCCAGGAGCTCGGGGTCACCATCGAGGGGATCGGCACGACGACCCTGACGGTCACCGGCGTCGAGCACGTCGACGTCGACATCGAGTACTCCCCGTCCGAGGATCCCATCGAGGCGATGAGCCTCATCGCGGCGGCGGTCGTCACCGGCTCGACGATCACCATCGAGCGGGTCCCCATCGAGTTCCTCGAGATCGAGCTCGCGACCCTCGAGGAGATGGGCCTGCAGTTCGACACGAGCGAGGAGTACAAGGCCGTCAACGGCCACACCCGGCTCGTCGACCTCACCATCCACCCCGGACCGCTGCGGGCGCCGGTCGACAAGATCGCGCCGATGCCCTTCCCCGGGCTCAACATCGACAACCTGCCGTTCTTCGCCCTCATCGCCGCGTGCGCCGAGGGGACGACGATGATCCACGACTGGGTGTACGAGAACCGGGCCATCTACCTCACCGAGCTCACCAAGGTCGGCGGCCAGGTCCAGCTCCTCGACCCGCACCGGGTGATGATCACCGGCCCGACGCCGAAGTGGCGCGCGGCCGAGGTCATGTGCCCACCCGCGCTGCGTCCCGGGGTCGTCATCCTCCTCGCGATGCTCGCGGCCCCCGGGACCTCGGTGCTGCGCAACGTCTACGTCATCAACCGCGGCTACGAGGACCTCGCGGAGCGACTCAACGCCCTCGGCGCGACGATCGAGACCTTCCGCGACATCTGAGCCCGTGGACACCCGCCGACGGGGCGGGGCACACTCGGGGGATGGAGCGGGCCACCGTCGGGCCGAGCCGCGCCGTCACGGACACCCGGGGCGACGGGCGGGCCCTGCGCGTCACCTGGCACCCGGATGACGACGTCGTCGTCCTCTCCGTGTGGCGTGGCAACGTCTGCGCCGCCACGGCGCGGATCGCGAGGGAGGACGTGCCCGACGTCCTGGGGGTCCTCGCGGCGGGGCTGGGGGCGGACGCCGGCGCGCAGCGGACGGCGGGCTGAGCGGGCGGCTGACCCGCGTCAGCCGAGGTGCGGGCGGAGCCGCTCGGCGACGCCGTCGGGAGTGAGGTGCACGGCGTCGAGGACCTGACCGCGCGAGCCGTGGTCGAGGAAGCGCTTCGGCAGGCCGAAGAGGTCGACGGGGACCTCGAGGCCGGCGTCACGCAGGGCCCCCTCGACCTGGGTGCCGATGCCCCCGACGACGACGTTGTCTTCGACGACGGCGACCCGGCGGGCGGACCGCGCGAGCTCGACGAGGGCGGCGGGGACGGGCAGCGCCCACACGGGGTCGACGACGCGCACCCGGTGGCCCTCGGCGGCGAGCTTCTCGGCGGCGGTCAGGGCCGTCGCCGCCATGGCGCCGACGCCGACGAGGAGCAGCTCGGCCTCCCCCTCGTCGGGCTCGGCGAGCACGTCGACCCCGCCGACCGTGCGCACCGCCTCGATGGGGTCCGCGACGGTCCCCTTGGGGAACCGGACGACCGACGGCGCGTCGGCGATGGCGACCGCCGCGCGCACCGCCCGGGCGACCTGCTGGCCGTCACGCGGGGCCGCGAGGTGGAGGCCGGGCACGACGCCACCGATGGTCATGTCCCACATGCCGTGGTGGGAGGCGCCGTCGGGCCCGGTCACGCCGGAGCGGTCGAGGACGACGGTGACGCCCGCCTTGTGGAGGGCGCAGTCCATGAGGAGCTGGTCGAAGGCGCGGTTGAGGA
>DASSQJ010000025.1:0-8348 GCA_035702545.1 Phycicoccus sp. | reverse complement strand
CGACGACGGACGAGGTCCGTGCCGCGGCCGTCCAGTACGTCCGCAAGGTCAGCGGGTCGACCCGCCCGTCGCGGGCGAACGAGGCGGCGTTCGAGCAGGCCGTCGCCCAGGTCGCCGAGGCGACCCAGCGCCTGCTCGACGCCCTCGTGACGACGGCGCCGCCACGCGACCGCGAGGTCGAGGCGGCCCGGGCGCGGGCCCGCGCCGCCGAGCGGTACGGCCGCCCCGCCTGAGCCCTGCACTACCGGCCGCGGAGCGCCCGCGTCAACCCGGCATCCATGGTCGGGCCGGGTTCGACCTGTGGACCGCGACATGCCCGGGACTTTCTGCGGCGCACAGGTGGTGGATGCCGTCGTCGCAGGTCAGAGGGCCGCTGTGAGTTCTCCCTGAGTCTCGTCCACAGGCTTCTCCACGGATGGTGCACAACGACCCCCGGCGTTTTCCCCAGGTTGTCCCCACGTCGTACACAGCCGAACGGACGATGTCTCCGGATCCGCTTGGAGCGCCGCGCGGACCGGACCTACGGTGACTCGTCGGACCGGATGTCGGTGGTCTCTGGTGGGCTGGCACCGCGCCGGACGGGCCGAGCACCGCGGTCCGCACGACCGGTCGGAACGGCACGAGACGAGGGGTTGAGCAGGTGTCCATCGCGGAGCTGAGCGCGGCGTACGAGGGCCCGTCGGGCGGCCCGGCCGACGACCGCGTCCCGCCGCAGGACCTCGGCGCGGAGCAGTCCGTCCTCGGCTCGATGCTCCTCAACAAGGACGCCATCGCCGACTGCCTCGAGGCGGTCAAGGCCCACGACTTCTACCGGCCGGCCCACGAGCTGATCTTCGACGCGATCCTCGACCTCTTCGGGCGCGGCGAGCCGGCCGACGCCATCACCGTCGCCGACGAGCTGTCCAAGCGCGGCGACCTCACCCGCGTCGGCGGGCAGGCCTACCTCCACCAGCTCATCCAGTCGGTGCCCACCGCCGCCAACGCCGGCTACTACGCCGAGATCGTCCACGAACGGGCGGTGCTGCGCCGGCTCGTCGAGGCGGGGACCCGCATCGTCCAGATGGGGTACGCGCAGGGCGAGGGCGACGTCGACGACATCGTCAACCGGGCGCAGGCCGAGGTGTACTCGGTGGCCGAGAAGCGCGGCGGCGAGGACTACGCCGTCCTCGCCGAGATCCTCGACGAGACCCTCACCGAGATCGAGGCGGCCTCCGGGCGCACCGACGAGATGATCGGCGTCCCGACCGGTTTCCTCGAGCTCGACGAGCTCACCCACGGCCTGCACCCCGGCCAGATGATCGTCATCGCGGCGCGGCCGGCCGTGGGCAAGTCCACGATCGGGATCGACATCGCCCGCGCGGCCGCCATCAAGCACAAGCTCGCCACCGCCGTGTTCTCGCTCGAGATGAGCCGCACCGAGATCACGATGCGCGTCCTGTCCGCCGAGGCGACGATCCAGCTCCAGGACCTCCGCCGGGGACTGAAGAACCAGGACCAGTGGAACAAGCTGGCCAGGATCATGGGGAAGATCTCCGACTCCCCGCTCTTCATCGACGACTCGCCGAACATGTCGCTCATGGAGATCCGGGCCAAGTGCCGTCGGCTCAAGCAGCAGCACAACCTCAAGCTCGTCGTCATCGACTACCTCCAGCTGATGAGCTCGGGCAAGAAGGTGGAGTCGCGCCAGCAGGAGGTCGCCGAGTTCTCCCGGGCCCTGAAGCTGCTCGCCAAGGAGCTCGAGGTCCCGGTCATCGCGATCAGCCAGCTCAACCGTGGTCCCGAGCAGCGCACCGACAAGCGCCCGCAGATGTCCGACCTGCGCGAGTCCGGCTCGATCGAGCAGGACGCCGACGTCGTCATCCTGCTCCACCGCGACCGCTCCGACCCCGAGCGCGACGGCGAGGCCGACGTCATCGTCGCCAAGCACCGCAACGGGCCGACGAAGGACATCGTCCTGGCCTTCCAGGGGCACTACTCGCGGTTCAACAACATGGCCCGCGACGGCGGCTTCTGACCTCGGCGCGGCTCAGGCGAGGGCCTCGGTGAGCAGGCGGAGGGTGTCCTCCCGGGCCGGCGAGCGGTCGGCAGGCGTCCCGCGGAAGGCGCCCGCAACGGGGTGCACCATGACCTCGTCGACGTCGAACGTGGCCGCGAGCTCGCGGACCCGGTCGGCCGCGGCGCCCGGCGTGCCGACCACCCAGCGGTCGAGCATCTGCCGGGCGGGCTCGCCGCGGGTGAGCTCCACGTCGCCCTCCTCGACCTCCTCGACGAGCTGCTGCGCGTGCAGCGGCCGCCCGGTGCGCAGGGCGACCATCGAGCGCAGGTTGGGCACGGCGAGCCGGTCGGCCTCGGCCCGGGTGGCCGCGACGACGACATTGACGGTGAGGAACGTCCGCGGTTGCGGGTGCGCGGCCGAGGGCTGGAAACCATTGCGGTACAGGGCGAGCGCCTCGGCAGTCCCCCGCCCGGAGAAGTGGTGCGCGAAGACGTACGGAAGGCCCTTCTCGGCGGCGAGCCGGGCCGAGTAGTCCGACGACCCGAGCAGCCAGACGTCAGGCACCGACGAAGCGTGCGGTGTCGCTCGCAGGACGTGGTCCCCGTCTGCCAGGCGCAGCCCGACCCCGGCGGGGGAGAGCATCGCCACGACGTTGTCGACGTACTCCGGGAAGTGCGCCACGGCATCCGCCTCCACACCGCCGCCGCCGTGTCGCAGCGCCCAGGCGGTCACCGGGTCGGTGCCGGGTGCTCGTCCGATGCCGAGGTCGATCCGCCCCGGGTGCGCGGCCTCGAGGAGGGCGAACTGCTCGGCGACGACGAGGGGGGCGTGGTTGGGGAGCATGACACCGCCCGAGCCGACCCGGATGCGCTCGGTCGCCGCTGCGACCATCGCGACGAGCACGGGCGGGTTGGTCGCCGCGACGGCCGGCATGTTGTGGTGCTCGGCGAGCCAGTAGCGCCGGTAGCCGAGCTCGTCGGCCACCCGCGCCAGCCGGCGGGTCGCGGCCAACGCGTCGGACGTGCTCTGGTCGCTGCGCACCGGGACGAGGTCGAGGACGGACAGGGCGGGGGCCGGGGTGCTCACCCCGGATGCAGCGGCGCTGGTGGGCGGGCTATTCCGCCGGGTCGGCGCCGACCCGGACCAGGCAGGTCGTCGGCGTCTCGAACGGCTCCAGCGCAACGGCGGTATCCGCCCGAGGTCCGCCGACGAGCCCCTCGAGCAGGCCCGCGTGCACGGTGCAGACGAGCTCGCGGTCGCGGTCGACGAGCTCGCGGAAGGGGCAGTTGTGGAGCCGGACCTCGCCGGGCGGCCCGGCCCGCTCGGCCCTCGGTTCGAAGCCGAGCTCGTCGAGGGCGTCGACGACGACCCGCTCCGCGGCGTCCGGGTCGGAGGACGCGGCAGCGGCGAGACCCCCGCCCCAGGCTCGACCGGCGGCCCGCGCCGCTGCCACCGGCTCACGGGACGTGGAGAGGTGGGCGAGGAGGATGCCGGAGAGCAGCTCGTAGTTCCGCCGGCCGCTGCGCGCACCGCGGACCGTCGGCCGGTACACCGCCCGGGGGCGGCCCTTCCCGCCCGTGGGGCGTCGGTCCTGCTCGACCAACCCCTCGGCCTCGAGGGCGGCGGCGTGGAACCGAATCGTGTTGCGGTGCAGGGCGAGCCGCTCGGCGAGCTCGTCGACCGTCAGCGCGTCCGGGCCCGCCCGCACCTCGGCCAGGACCCGGTCCCTCGTCCCGTCGACCGTCCCGGGGGGCGACGTCGCCGCAGCCGACGAGGCACTCTCCGGCACGGCTACGACGCCTCGTCGGGAGGCTGCGCCGCGACCAACGGGGCGTCCACCGGGAGGGCGCCGAGCTTCGCCGCGCCGCCCGGCGACCCGAGCGGCTCGTCCCGGCCGGGCAGGGTGTCCTCGAAGAACGTCGCGTTGTCGGTGAGGTAGTCGTTCCACTGCTCGGGCAGGTCGTCCTCGTAGTAGATGGCCTCGACGGGGCACACCGGCTCACAGGCGCCGCAGTCGACGCACTCGTCGGGATGGATGTAGAGCGACCGCGCCCCTTCGTAGATGCAGTCGACGGGGCACTCGTCGACGCAGGCACGGTCCTTGACGTCGACGCAGGGCTGGGCGATGACGTAGGTCACGTCGGCCTCCTCGGGGATGCGGGTCCTGGCATTTTACACAATGACGTTGTTAAATAATGGGTGACACGCCGTCCGACCACCCCTCCGAGGAGGACCCCATGACCCTCATCGTCCACGCCGACGTCACCGACCCGCTCGGCCGCGTGGCCGCCGTCCGGGTCGACACCCTGCGGGCCGCGGGCGAGGAGGTCGAGTGGCGGGCCGTCGCCTCCCGTCACTCGACCCGCGTCCTCGCCTCGCCGGCCGGTCCGGAGTGGCGCCGGCGCCTCGGGGAGGCCGAACGCTGGCACCGCGACAACGCCCTCCCGGGCGAGGACCTGCGGTGGGTCACCCCGCTCACCGTCCCCTGCCCGGACGCGCCGGTGTCCGCGCTCGCGGAGGCCGCGGGTGCCGGCATCGCCGACCACGTCCGGCACCTCCTCGTCGCCGCCTACTGGGAGCAGGGGCTGGACATCGGCAACCCGGACGTCCTGCGCCCGCTCCTCGCGGTGCCGATGCTCCACGGCTCCTCCGGGGCCGAGGTGCTCCGGCAGGACGGCTACGCGGTGGCGATCGGCGGGGGCCCGGTGACGACGGACGCCTGGCGCCGCATCGGTGCGTGGCGGCGGAGCTGGGTGGACCTCGGGCGGCCCGGGCTCCCGGCGCTCGTGGAGGACGGCACCGTGCTGTCCGGCCTCGAGGCCCTGGCCCGTCTCGGCGCCCTGGTCAGCGAGCGGGGGCTCGAGGTCCGGCTCGGCGCCGACCTCTTCCCGCTGCCGCCACGGCCGGTCACCGCCCCGTGGCTCGGGATCGAGTACCGGGGCCACCGCAGTGGGTGGTGGCGGGGAGCGGCGGGCACCGACCGGGTCGGCGCCCTCGCGCGGTAGTCCTGGCTCCGAGGGCAACTGTCGAAACTTTGTCGAAGAAAGTGCATCCGCCGACCGGGCTCCCGCGGAAGTAGGGGTGTCAACGTCACCCCCTCGAAAGGACCCCGACCATGCGACGCACTCTTCCCGTCGTTGCCGCCCTGACCCTCGCCCTCTCCGTCGCCGCGTGCAGCAGCGCGGAGTCGAGCGAGACGGCGAGCACCCCCGCCGCCTCCGCCATGACCTCCGCCCCCGAGACCTCCTCGGCGAGTCCGAGCGCGCCGACGGCCGACATCGTGGACACCGCCGTGGCCGCCGGCGACTTCACGACCCTCGCCACCGCCCTCCAGGCCGCCGGCCTGGTCGAGACCCTCAAGGGCGAAGGTCCGTTCACCGTCTTCGCGCCGACCGACGCGGCGTTCGCCGCGCTGCCCGCGGGGACGCTCGACACGCTCCTCGCGGACCCCAAGGGCGACCTCACCGACATCCTCACCTACCACGTCGTCCCCGGGAAGGTGATGGCCGCGGACGTCCTCGGCCTCGACGGGCAGAAGGTGAAGACCGTCCAGGGTGGGGAGCTCACCGTCGGCGTCGACGGCGACAAGGTCACCCTGACCGACGGCGCCGGCAACACTGTCAACGTCACCGCGACGGACGTCGAGGCGAGCAACGGGGTCATCCACGTCATCGACGCGGTGCTCCTGCCGACCGCCTGATCCTCGACGCGTCGGGCCCCGGGCGGACCTCCACCGCCCGGGGCTCCGCGCGTCCCGTGCCCCGGACCTCGCGGGCGTCATCCGCCGGCGACGGGGCGGCGCCACACCGACACGTGCGAGCGGCTCTCCGCGGTGAACGGGCTGCCGGACCAGTCGGCGGTCCGTTCCTCGAGGACGAGCCCGGCCAGGCGGCCCATGAGGTCGAGCTCGGACGGCCACACGTACCGGTAGTGGTGGACCCCGTACCGGTACCGGCCGTCGGGCAGGCGGGTGAAGTGGTGCGACGCCGCCTCCTGGCTGACGGGGTCGAGCGTGTCGAAGCCGGTGTGCTCGTCGGCCACCGCGAACGGCACCGCCCGCTGGCCCGGGGGAAGCGACCGCAGCGGGGGCACCTCGACCTCGACGACGAAGCGGCCACCCGGCGCGAGGTGCCGCGCGGCGTTGGCGAAGCAGGCGACCTGCCCGTCCTGGGTGCGGAGGTTCCCGATCGTGTTGAAGACGAGGTAGACGAGCGAGAAGGTGCCACACCCCGGCGCCGTCGCCTGCGCCACGTCGCCGATGACCACCGGCAGCTCTGCTGCGGAGGCCTTGGCCCGCAGCCGCTCGACCATCGGTCGCGACAGCTCGATGCCCGTGACCGGCACGCCGCGTTCCACGAGGGGTACGGCGACCCGGCCGGTGCCGACGGCGAGCTCGAGGGCCGGGCCGTCTCCGGCGAGCCGGGTCAGCAGGTCGACGGCCGGTCCGAGGACCTCGGCGGCGAACATCGCCGCCGACGTCGCGTCGTACCGCTTCGCCGCGTCCTCGTCCCACACGTCGCTGCTCGTCACGGGGCCACCTTCGCGGACGGGCCGGCGGGGACGCGACCGGTTATCCGCCGCGCACCGGCGTGCTGAGACGTTGCTGAGAGGCGGTGCGCTTCCGTGGGAAACGTGCAGGCTCGCAAACGTTTCGGCGGCGCCCGTTCGGGCGTAGCGTCCCGGCCGTCCAGCGCCCCGCTGGAGGAGGAGGACCCGGAACCCATGCGTCGACTCACCCCCACCGTGCTCGCGGCCGCCGTCGCGACGCTCGGGCTCGCCGCCGCGCCCGCAGTCGCCGCCGGCGACGGCGGCCACAGCGCCAGCCACCGCCAGGACGACCGAGCCCACGGTCGCTTCGACCACGTCTTCGTCATCATGCTCGAGAACCACTCGCAGTCGAGCGTCATCGGCGACCCCAACGCCCCCTTCATCACCTCCCTCTCGGAGCAGTACGCGACGGCCACCAACTACTACGGCGTCACCCACCCGTCGATGCCCAACTACATCGCGGCGATCGCCGGCGACAACTTCGGCATCCAGGACGACGAGGACGAGAACGTCGTCAACCTCGACCGTCCGAACCTCGCCTCGCAGCTGACGGCGAAGGGCATCCGGTGGGGGGCCTACATGGAGGACCTGCCCGCCAACAAGCTCGACCGGTACGGACCGGTCGTCGGCGGTACGGAGATCAAGCTCTACGCGAAGAAGCACAACCCGTTCGTCCTCTTCGACGCCATCAAGACCAACCCGTCGGAGATGGCGAAGGTCAAGGACTACTCGGCCCTCGCGGGCGACCTGAACTCCCCCCACGCCCCGCAGTTCGTGTGGATCTCGCCGAACCAGTGCAACGACATGCACGGTGGGGTCTACGCCACCGTGGCCGGCCACCCCGAGACGCCGTGCCCGTACGGCAGCGCCAAGGACGACGCCAACGACGCGGCGCTCAAGCAGAAGGCCGACACCTGGGTCGAGAAGGCCGTCGGCACGATCATGGGCAGCAAGGCGTGGACGAAGAAGTCGGCGATCGTCATCGTCACTGACGAGAACGACTACACCGGCAACCCGACCAACGGCGGCTGGGAGTCCACGGACGGGTGCTGCGGCAGCCCGTACGTCGCGGCCCACGACCCGCGAATCTCCCCCGACTGGCCGGGCGGCACGTACGGCGGCGGCAAGATCCCGGCGATCGTCGTCACCGGCGCCGGGCCGCACCACGTCGTCGACCCGACCCCGTACAACCACTACTCGCTGCTCACCACCATCGAGCAGAACTGGGGACTGCCCTACCTCGGGCACGCCGGCGAGGCGTCGGAGGGCGTCGTCCCGATGTGGCGCTCGTTCGCCCGCAAGTGAACGGCTGACCCGTCCCACGGGCGCCCGGCCGACCGGTCACCACCGGACGGCCGGGCGTCGCGCGTGTCCGGCGGGACGTCAGTACCAGTGCGGCGAACGGCCGAGCCAGGTGTCCCACGCGGCGCAGGGCGACCCGTACGCGTCGCGGATGTAACCCAGCCCCCAGCGGATCTGGGTCCGGGCGTCGGTCAGCCAGTCAGCCCCGGCGGTCGACATCTTCCACGCGGGCAGGGCCTGGGGGATGCCGTAGGCGCCGCTGCTGGGGTTCGTCGCGCTCCACATCCAGCCCGACTCGCCGTTCCAGAGATTCACCAGGCAGCCGAACTCGCCTGTCCCCCAGCCGTAACCGCCCATCATCGACCGGGCGGCGGACTGTGCCTCGGCGGGTGAGAGTCCCCCGCTCCCTCCGCCGCCCGCCGTGCCGCCGCCGACGACGGGGACCGAGGCGGCCGCTCGTGCGGCGCGGCCACGGGCCGCCCGCGCCGCCGCGGCGGCCCTC